>NZ_LWFZ01001458.1:0-52346 GCF_001635225.1 Oleiphilus sp. HI0086 | reverse complement strand
ATATGCTTGGCTCCAGCATCGGAGCAGTTGATTATCGGAATTACCAGGAAATGGCGGTCAGTGCCGCCGAGATAGAAAAATTCTAAATCTAAAAGAGGCGTGAAGCCTCTTTTTTTCTGTCTGGCATCGGTGAAACAATGTTGGGCGCAATTAAGGCCTTTCTAAGAGAATGAGCATTATCATTGGTGTTCCGGTTAGTCTCAGCATATTTTGAGCACTGGTTATCTTTCCCTTTCAAGTAATTAATGTATCTTTACGTAATAATTTTTTCGGCATAGAAAGCGGAAAAACTTAACGGAAACCTAAGGCAAATGGAAATATGGTTCTTGTAACAACAGCATCAATACTTCTTTTGAATCTGGTGCATCAATTTAAAGATATCGAACCTCAGCCGAATGGGATCGTGCATTATACTGTCGCCCTAAATGAGGGTGAATCGTTTGTTCGAGAAAGAGCTGTTGTCGAACCTTTATCTAGCGTTTTATACCGTAATATTGTTAGGCAGGCGTATGACTATAGCTGTGGATCTGCAGCATTAACGACTGTATTGCAGCATTATCTTGGGCGCAACTTTCAAGAACGCCAGGTGATGGAAGGTTTGCTTCACTACGGTGAAAATGAGCGAATCGTTGAGCGTCGAGGCTTTTCAATGCTGGATATGAAGCGTTTGGTAACCGCGCTGGGCTTTCCGGCTGGGGGCTTCAAGGCTGAGTTAAAGGATTTGATTGAGCTGGATCATCCAGCTATCGTGCCAATACATTACGCAGGCTTTAAGCATTTCGTGGTTGTTAAGACAATCAAGGATGGGCGTGTTTTTATTGCTGACCCTTCCAAAGGAAATATAACCTTTACTCTCGAACGCTTTAAAGAAAAGTGGGATCAAAATGTATTGTTCGTTATCTTTCCAGGGAATACAAAACCAATTGATGGGCTTGAGTTAAGAGAAGAAGACTTACGCTTTATTGATGATCAGACATTGTCTTTGCAGGCTTTTGATTATACTCCGGACTACAAAGATAATTTGCGGTATTTATTGAATAACGAGATAGAGCGCCGTAAAAACCAGACAGATGAGTTTGGGAATACTACTTTCGATAATGGTACGAAGTTTTTACATTATCGTCGAAACTAGTTTTTGAATAAGTATATGTCGTGTAAGAAATGTGAGCAGCATTGCTCGTATTAGGAAAGTGGTTAGTTGTTACTGCGTGTAAGAGTCACTGACACAAACTATAAAGATAGAAGGAATAGGTAATGAACTCTTGGGTCATTAGATGCGTGCTACTGGCATCAACCGTGCTGTTTGTTTCGGATATTAGTGCTGAAGAAAGTAATGTTGATAAGGCGCGAGATGCCTTAGCCAGACAGTCAGATGATGAGGACTCTACCAAGCAATTGGAAGAGGTTTTCCAGGCGGCTGAGAAAAACTATTCCTTGCTCAAAGCGGGTGGAAAGTCTTTAAGCTATTCTCTGGATTACTCTTATATCTCTGATTCGAGAATTGCCTTGGATGTTCAGAATGGCGTGGTTAGAAATCTGGACGTAAACCCCTCTGGAACACATTCCTTTACAAACTCCTTTAGCTTTGACTACGGAGTTCTGAATAACCTTACTCTAAATGCCCGGATACCTTTATCTTCACGCTACGATACTCAGAACTCACTATCTGCAACGGAGTGGGGGGATGTGAGTTTCGGTTTGCGTTGGCAGCCTTTTGCTTATGTACCAGGTAAGGCGACAGTCACCCTAAGTACTACCTTAAGTACTAAAACAGGTGTCAGTCCTTATGAAATTAACCCTAATGAGCGCTTGTCTACGGGTAGTGGTACTTACTCTGTTTCAACGGGTTTAAGTGTATCGAAGGTATTGGACCCAGTTGTATTGTTTGGCTCGCTGAGTTCCAGCTACTCCTTTGAGCAAAGTGGTTTGAACCAACCTCGAGGCGGGAATCTCCTCAAGACTGTTCACCAAGGGCAGAGCTATTCTTTCTCAGGGGGCTTTTCTTACTCTCTTTCTTATGACACCTCTTTAAGTATATCGACCCAGGTTGGTTATAGTACTGAAACTAAATTAACTTTCGTTGGTTCGGGGACGGCAGTTTCGCCTGACTCGGTGAGTGGTTCGATGAACTTCTCACTGGGTATTCGTGTTGACCCTAAGACGATTACAAACGTTAGCTTTGGCTTTGGGCTTACTGAAGATGCGTCTGACTTAAGTATGGGGATCTCTTATCCAATTAATATAGGTGCTTTCAACTGGTAATCATGTGTCAGGAGTAAGGTGATGACTGCTTTGCTCTCGAGCGCACTTGTTTAATCTTTAGAATAGTAATGGGAAAAGGAATTAATTGGTGAAATCATTGCATTGGAAAGTAAAGAAACTGCTGGTGGTCGTATTGATTGCTACGTTTGCTTTCCCTCCCCAAGTTGTAGCTCAGCTAGCGAACGGCATTACGATTGATACTAAGGCTCTTTCCTTGGGTAATGCGATGCAGGCTGACGTAAATCCTGGTGTTTCAGCGGTTTACCATAACCCCGCTCAGCTTACCCGACTCAAAGAGCGTCACTTTGAGGTTGATCAGTTATTAATTGGTTTGGATCTTGATGCCGTATTTACTGCCCCTGATGACTATCAGTTGTTTGGTTTAGATGGTACAGGCTTTAATACCTATGACCCTACCGTACCGAGAGACCCTGTAGTAGGAGGCGATGGTCGAGGTAAGAGCCATACTAACAGGCTTTCTTTATATCTACCTGGCTTTGGTTTGCAGCAATGGGTGTGGAATGGCCCAACGATACTACCTCCGCAGATTGGCTTTTCGGTAAACCCTCCTGGTTCAAAGTTTACTTTTGCAAATAAAAATTATATCCACTCCGCTTTAGCTTTGTACAAAGAGCTGGAAGACCCTGGTCGATTTTTGGGTAAAGAAGCAGCAATTCAGCGTTTTACTTACTTTTCTCCGGCTGTTGGGTACGAGATTAATGATGAATGGTCTGTTGGCATGGGCATTCAGTTTAGTCATCAAGGATTCTATATAGCGCAGCATAACCGTGCACCTAACTTGTTGATTGCGGTTGTTGAAATACTTCAGGATGCATTTGCTTGTGAGTTCGATAAGCCTATCGGTCAGCGTCGAGACCCTCTGCAGCCTTTCTTATCTATGTGCCAAGGAAATATTGGGCCATGGGACGATATCGGGCGTATCGATATGGATATGCAGCAAACCTTGTCGCCAACATATAATCTTGGTGTGTTGTGGGAGCCGACAGATTGGTTCTCGTGGGGAGCAACCTATTACAGCGAAGCAGATATGGAGCTTAAAGGTACGTTCTTCATGGACTATACCGATGAGTGGACAGCTTTCTGGAACGGTTTTAACGCGTCAATCATTGGTGCGATTACCGCTGCAATACTGGGCCTCCCAAGAGGTGTTCCCTATGAATCCGGGAATGTGAACCTCGACTTGAAAATCCCTCAGATGTTTAAGACGGGTATGAGAGTTCGCCTTACTCCTGATTATACCCTCAATGTGGATGCGACATGGACTGATTGGAGTCAGTGGGAAGAATGGACTTTTTACTTTGATAGAACTCTGGAAATGCTAACAACAGCTCGACTATTGTCGGGGTTGGTCACAGGTCGTTCTCTGACTTTGCCTATTGGCTTACGTGATACCTGGCACTTTGGTTTCGGTTTAACTAAGCATGTTAATTCTCGTCTGGATGTCAGGTTTGGGTTAGAGTTACGAACTTCACCAGCCGAGCGTGATGTTTTTGGTCCGCTTCCCGTTGGTGATATGAAAATGTGGGGTACCGGGTTTGGCTACAAGTGGGATAAACGAACCGATATCAGTGCAAGCATATTCTATATGCAGTCTGATGATTACATTCCTTCTAATACAAGTTGTAATTTGAACTGTACGAATTTGACTAACGTAATTTATAACCCCTATGCGGGCTTGAATGTGAAGTTTACATCTCGAGTATTTGGAATGGGTATTTCTTTTAACCGAAAATTCTAGGTCTATATGAAGCTGAACTATTCGAGATCGACTGTAGTATTGCTTGTAGCTTTGTGTGTCTTTTCTTTGGAAGCTCTTGCTGAACGCTATAGTGTTGAACAAGATAGCTTTGGTGGATATTCCGCAAAGAAGGTAGATGATGCTCAGCAAGCCGATGTGCCTGTCATCGACTCACAGCCAGAACCTGAAGAGCCTCAGCAGCAAGCAAAGTTAGAGCTGCCTCCTGAACCACCTGTTAGTCCAAAATCCCAGAACGTAACCGACAATGAATATCTTGGTGATGTTGGTGATTCCTTAAGTCCTTTTGAAAAAGAATATATTGAAACCGAAAGATTAGAGCGCTCTAAGGTTCTTGGCGCTATTCGTAGGGCGCCACCACTTAACGATTTCGATGCAACGCGCGTTAACTCTGAGGAATTTGTGGATGGTGATAAGCTATTAATCGACGGTGGGCGACCGAGTAGTGAAGGTTCTCGCTACTATACAGTAGTCGATGCTGATGGAACGGTTCGCAATATTGATTATGACGCTGATGCTGTCCAGGCTGCTCTCGAAAAAGAAAGAGAGAAAAAAATCGAATTTACGGAAGCAAGTGTTTTGGAGAAGTCCGCAGCCAGTGCCGACCTTCCTGAAAGCGCTGACCCTTTTGCCGCGGCTTTGTTTGCTAAAAACTTTACTTCTGATGACTACTTTGATGGTTTCTCAAGTACTTGCTGCCAAACACTACCAAATGTTGACTTTATCGAACTTGAATTAGGTAAAGCTCACTACTATGAAATGAACGAAGATCAGCTACCTTATCGGTTTTCAGGTGGCGATAGTCGTTTTTTGTTGTTGAGCTTACCGCAAACCAAAGAAAAGCAAGCTTTAAGCATAAGAAGCTTTGTACGGCGTCATAAACGTTTTGGCATTGATAATGGTGTATTCTTTCCTCAGTTAGTTACTTTGGATAGCGATAAGCAGCCACTGCGTATATTTACGGGCCCCTTATTAAAGTATCATTCTGAAACTTGGCTCGCTCATGGTTATTTAGAGGGCTTTTTTCAGCTTGACTCTACTAAGGATGGTGGTGAACGATTTCTATTGGTTAACACTACCAGAGATATTCTTGGGCAAACATCCAGTATTGAAAGTGACGAAGAGCTTATTTCTATTGAGCATATGGAAATAGGTACTCTGGAGCTAAAATTGTTAGTTGAAGATAATTAGCTAGTTTCTCCTTGCGGCTTTATTCTTAGGTAAGTTGCTAATTACATGAGTAAATATAAATAAAATCATTGATAGCGGTTGATCATTTTTCTGTATGGCGTATAATGCGCCGCATCTGGGCCAGTGTGATGAAATTGGTAGACATGAGGGATTCAAAATCCCTTGTCCTTCGGGACGTGGCGGTTCGAGTCCGCCCACTGGTACCAATCCTTTCTTAGTTATCAAAAGTCGATCTAACTTAACAAGTTTTCCCAAGTTAAAACAAATATTCAGCCTTTATTCTCCAAATACGGCCGCCAGGTAGGGTTTTATTTACTTAATAGAACAAACTGCTTTAGGTTGTGTTATATCTTAATTTAAGTGCTTAGGAGATCACAGTGCATATTTCTAGAATTATTCTTCTGCTTTTAATGTCACTCTCTCTTTTAGCCTGCTCAAGTAGTCCGTTCATGGATGACTACCTTAGCTCGATAGAGTCTAGGGAGTCGTATGTATTTTTTGAACACTCAGATTTTGGAATAAAGAGCAATCAGCAGGTGCCGCTAAGTCAAGAGTTCGATCGTTGTACTGAATCTGTAATGGGTGGGATTTCTTTAGGGCTAGGTGAACAAACTGTTTCCAATATATCCGTGCTTGAGCGAGTCAATCAGGATTATCATGCTTTTTTACTTGAACTCGTAATGTCGAAAGGTGCGGGTGATAATGGTGCTTTTAGCGCTTTATATAACAATACTATCACTACCCAATCGGAGAATGGGGAGCTTAAGCGACATGCCTTTGCTTATACAGAAGGGCTTGAGCAGCCACTAAAGAAATTAACCAGGCTTATCCTAAGACGTAATCAATGTTTGGCGCGCTCTGGATGGATTTATAAGAAAGTAGCGCCGTAGTCGGTATTACCTTTGGTTTTTTCAATATCCCCCAATAAATGTCCATATTTTTTGTAATAGAGCTTTATCCAAAAAGGTGATAGCACGGTAGTGTAGGCGATGACCATGATTAAGGCTGTATAGACCTCATTTGTAAAAATATTTGCAGAAGCACCTAGGCCTGCGAATATCAGGCCAACCTCGCCACGTGGCACCATGCTCATTCCTATGACGATACGTTTGGCTAGAGGTTCGCTAATAAGTAGGGCTCCGGCGAACTTTGTGCATATAGCCAAGACAAGTAATATTAAAGAAAACTCCCACAAGAATGATGAAGACCAATCGACCGAGCGTAGATCCATCGAAAGACCGACGGATACAAAGAATATTGGTGTGAATAGTTGAACGATGGGTTTTATCTGTACTTCCACTTTGTGAGAGAACTTGGGTGAACTATGTAGCGCTATGCCGAAAGGTAAAAAGAAGCGGCGCGATAAAGCTAGTCCGGCGGCAAAGCCTCCGAGTAATTCCGGGGCTCCAAATAAATGAGCGAGCCAGGCAAAGAACAATACTAATGCGACAATAGTGGTTGGAATTAATCCTGGGTCGTTAATTCTTTTATCTAATATTTGGATAATTCGAGAAAACAGCTTGGCGAGAATTGGAGCCAAGCAGAAAAATATCGCGACAAATAAGAAAACTCTACCGGCGCTCATAAGGTCGATATTGCCGTTGACTGAGAAGTCATAGAGTAGGGCAAGAAGTATTACGCCGAGAATATCATCGAGTACGGCGGCGCCCAATGTTACCTGTCCTTCGTCGCTTTGGTGTCGGTTAAGATCTGAAAGTGTTCGAATGGTGATGCCAATGCTGGTGGCGGTTAAGGTTCCGCCGATAAACAGTGATACAAGTAGTGATAGTTCAAAGTACCAGTAACTTGCCGCAAAGCCACCAAGAAAGGGCGCGATAAAGCCTCCTAGCGCCACGACAGTAGACTTTTGCCTGAGGATACAAGCTTCCCTAGGTCAGTCTCCAATCCTACGTCAAACAGCAATAGAATGACGCCAATTTCGCCCAGAAAAATATAATCTCGTTGACCTCTACCCATGCGAATAAGCTCGGGCCAATCAAAATGCCAGCGCAGAGTTCGCCAATAACACTCGGTGCGCCAAAATAGCGAGAAATATCGCCAAGCACCCTGGCGACAACAAGAATGATAAGGATGTCGAGTAAGACGTCAGCAATTTCCAAATGCGCACTCCCGGCTTTTTGGCTTTGAAGTCGGGCTGGTATTGAGTTTGGACGTGCTTAGTATGACTTGAGTTTGGGAAGAGGGGGTTGAGCTAGCTCAATTAGTGATGAGGTTTAAGGGCAAAAAAAACCTCCGGGTGTTAGGCCGGAGGCTTTTAGTTTCCTTACATTTTATTCGGCGTCGACTATCAGGTCACTATCCCCAACAGTGATTTCTTCACCGTCATTTAATACGAAAGATGCTGCTTGTGTAACAAACTCTGCAAAAGCAGGTGCCTCAGCAGAGGAAGCTGCCGCTGCAGGGGTCGTGTGTAGAGCACCACTGTCACTCTCAAAACGAATGAAGTTAATGCTTGCTTCATCAGTTGAGTCTCCAATGCTTACAGCACCGGAAGCAGTTTGCAGTGGACTTGTCCCTGCTAGAGGAGCCGCTGTACCTTCACCAAGCGAGATGCCGGCGTATGGGTTTGCGTTGCAGCCGATATTCGCTGGTTGTACAACGTCAACAGCGGGAGATGCATTATTTGGAATAAATACATCGCCAACCACTTCGCTAAATAAGGCTTTGGTTGTAGAAGTGGTGCTACTCAAGTTGCCTACAAAGTTAATTGGATCAAAAGAGTCAAATGACGCTTGAAGAACGTTAAGGAAGGTCTCAAGGTCTGCATCGCCTCTTTGTAAACCAGCAGCAGATTGCAATGCTAGCAGTATACCCGGCGCAAATACTGGGGAATTCTCTGCTAGTCGTGCAATGTTGCCACCTGGCGTTAAAAAGTTTGCAGACACAATGTTATCTTCAGTTCTACTGGTTTGGTTCGCGATTTCGACAAATGGAATGCCGTTAAAGGTACCTAAAGAGTGAGCAATAAAGTGAACATCGTCTCCGTTTAAGTCAAAGCCATCACCTTCTGGCCCGTTATCATCTATTCCATCGATATCCATGGTTGGAATAGACAGACGCAGAGTCATTAAGTCAGACATGTGCTGTCTAAAGTTATCACGGCTAGTTAGGAAGCTAAGTGGGTTAATCGTGAATGCACCAGAACCCGTGTTGGAGCAATCGATAGGGTCTGATGAGGAGCTGCCCACGGTGCCGTCAGCGAAATCCATCGGTACAACGTTGGTAACACCGCCGCCAAAGCCAAAGTGACGCTCATCGGCAGAACCTTGTCCTAGACCAGGGATCTGGCTAGCACCGTTTTCAATAGTATTCTGCATTAAGCCAAGACCTTGTGCCGCAAGCTGTAAGCTTTGGAGGCTTGAAGCTGCTGCTTCTAGGGCTGTAAGGTTTTGAACAGTCGCATCAAGCGTTGGATTTCCGCTTGCATCGCCTAATGCGGCCGTGATTGTGCCATTGATGGTTGCATCTTCAGTGCCGTCAATGCCATCGGTGATATCGATTAATGTACCGTTTAACTGAGCAGCTACGACATTGTAGGTAAGATCTCCGCTTAGTGCAGCAGAAATATAGCCAGCTTCGGTCCCGTCGATTCCGTCGGTGATATCAATCAGTGAGCCGTGCAATTGTCCGGTTACAACTGTTTCAGCGATGGTTCCCGCAAAAGTTTCAGTAATCAGGTCAGCTTCAGCGGCGCTAATACCGTCACTCGCATCAATAACTGTCGCTGAGTCTAATGATGTTGTCACGAATGTGGTGGCAAGAGTGCCATCAACTAAAGCTTGATTATTGGTATCGCCAGGAGCTAATGACTCTGGGAAACCAGCTAGCTGACCACCAGCAAGGAATTGTGCTGCGTATGCCAGGCGGCCTTCTTCAGAAATCGCATCAATACCATGAAGTGGTTGATCAATCGCGAGTACCGCAACGGTTCCACCGCTGTTCGCAACAATGGCGCTACCGAGTGCTAGGGCAACACTTCGATCAGTTGTAATACCATGCTGGTAAATAACAGTTTTATAACCATCTGCCGGCATATTCGAGTCATCTGCCGGGAAGATTGCTAATACCGGTATTTCTTCTGTAGAGTTCTTTGCTGGGAACGGAAACAAATGATTCACAACATTTGATGTCGTCGCTTGTGGCAGAGCTGCGCCAAGTGCCTCTAGGTTAAAAGCAGTATTTATTTGAGTGGCTAAGGTTGAATCTGCTTTCCACCATTCGCCTACAAGTCTCGCTTCGGTTCCATCGCTTACGCCTCGTGTATCAGGTACACCTGAATAGTAAGGAATCGTCAAGGAGCCTTCAGAAATGTTTACGGCACCTACTGGAGCGATTGCATCGGTAATAAATGCTGATACTGTTCTTAGGTCTCGCGGTGTGTCGAAAGCTACGCTATCATCGGCTGCGGGCTCAGGAAAAGACATTCCACCTGCTTTTGCTGCAGTGATCATACCGGTACCGGCGCATGCAAAGCGTGCATCGCCAGCAGGATAGGTATCACACCCTGCTAAAGCTGGATTGAAGCTCTCTGCGGTCCAGTTGCTGATTGCTGTATCAACAGCGCCTTTAATGGTTGCATAATCTTCTGCGCCGGCATCAACTGCCGCTTTTGCTGCGCCAGTTGTCACAAGAGTCTTAACCGTATTCGTTGCCCACTCGGTAGGGTCTACCATATAGTCGACAACTTTTGTGTCATTAGAAGTGGTAAAGCCACTTGTAAAAACAATGTTGTCTTCAGTTAATTGCTGATCATCTGGGCGTGCCGCATTGGTTAGGTTGCCTAAATAGCTCGCGGTAACCTTTTCCCAGAAATCAATTTGAGCTTGCACATCGTCAAGGAGAGGGTTGGCGGGTTCTCGATTTTCATCAGCGAGGGCAGCATAGTTGGCTATACCAGGGTGTTTGATCAAAGACTTTCCTTCGGTATCTTTGATTTCATCGGTCAGTGCAACAATGTAGCGCTTGTTAGGGTTTAAAGGCTCTAAAGGTTGGATTCGTATGTAACTTGTTTCTACTCGTTCGCCGCCAACGACTTTGTCTCGGGTAATGACTTCAGCGCTATACTTAGGTGAAGCCGCTATTCCTAGAAGTTCTCCTGCTGCCGATAAATCTCCACCACTGGCTTGTGCTGCTGTAATGGCGTCAGTAACTGTAGGGGATTCTTCGTTGACTAGTCCTTTAAGAGGGTCGCCACCAGCATATTCTAGTTCTAACAGAAATACGCTTTGGGCAGGGTTAGGAACAGGAGCGCCTCCAACATTAATAAAGCTTTCTGCGATAACCGTATCTGTGTTTATCGTATCTGTTATGTCGGACCCTGCTATGCCTTGGCCAATTTCGATATCGATTGGGGCTGTTAAGGATGCGCCACTAAGATACTCAAGTGCGACTTCAGGTGGTGTTTCTGTGCCTGCAGCAATTTTCTCGGCTAGACCAGGGATAGCATAGGAACCGTCGGGATCCGTTGTTTGTAGTAAAAGGTCATTTGGCTTAGGAAACTCTCCGGTAGCAGGGTTAAATACTGGGTAGAGGTTATTTTCGTTCTGCTCAATATTCGCCTGTTGCTCAGATGACGGAGGGGTCGTCTGTGAGTTTTCGTTATCTCTTTCTTTCGGGTTGTTTTCTGGATCAGTAGTGTCCAGACAGCCTGTTAATGATAATGCTGACGCAATCGCGACACTTAATAAGGTTTTTTTATACATGGATAAGACCTTTCCTAAACGTTGTCTCAAATAAGTAGTGGCTAGATGGTGGATGCTTGCTTGGTTTTATCTGTTTAAATTCAGCAACACACACCACCAGGCCTAAAAATTTTGACCTAGATTAAACGTAGACACGAAAAAGCAATTTGTCTAATTTTTTAGCGCAAAGAATTAGATGCACTTGCTTAGTAGCTGTAACGAATTTAACCGTCGTTTAAGCTTTGTAGGTGTGACTACAAACTCATCTTCAATCAGAGTACAATTCAGTACCCCAATAATTGATCGCTCAGAAGATGAGTGGGTGATCAGCCATGTATTAATTGATAAACACAACATGGGCCTGGCCAAAAGCTTAAGAGCCTCAGCAGTTTATTAATTAAAGAAAAACGTTAGAGAGTGACTATGACCACAATTCGTCAAGCAGATTTAATTGATAGCGTTGCAGATGCCCTGCAGTTTATCTCCTACTATCACCCAAAAGACTTTATTGATGCCGTCCATGAAGCGTATTTAAAAGAAGAGTCCCAAGCTGCTAAAGATGCAATGGCACAAATACTCATCAATTCACGTATGTGTGCAGAAGGTAAGCGACCAATTTGTCAGGATACCGGTATCGTGACTGTATTCGTTAAAGTCGGTATGGATGTGCAGTGGGATGCTGAATTAAGCCTGACTGATATGATAAATGAAGGTGTACGTCGTGCTTACACTCATCCAGATAACGTCTTACGTGCTTCAATCCTAGATGACCCTGCCGGCGCTCGTAAGAATACTAAAGACAATACACCTGCTGTGATCCACTATGAGATTGTCGAAGGCAACACTGTCGACGTCCAAGTTGCTGCAAAAGGCGGTGGTTCCGAGAATAAGTCAAAAATGGCGATGTTGAACCCTAGTGACAGTATTGTTGACTGGGTTCTGAAAACGGTTCCTACGATGGGCGCTGGCTGGTGCCCGCCAGGCATGTTGGGTATAGGCATCGGTGGTACAGCTGAAAAAGCTGCCGTGATGGCGAAAGAAGCTTTGATGGAGCCGATTGATATTCATGAGCTTCGTAAGCGTGGCCCTCAAAATCGTGTTGAAGAGTTACGTTTAGAGATTATGGATAAGGTCAACGACCTGGGTATCGGTGCTCAAGGCCTTGGTGGCTTAACAACGGTTATGGACGTAAAAATTAACGACTATCCAACGCATGCTGCATCATTGCCTGTCGTAATGATTCCAAACTGTGCTGCCACACGTCATGCTCACTTTGTGTTAGATGGCTCCGGCCCGGCATTGCAAACACCTCCAAGTCTTGAAGACTGGCCTGAGATTACTTGGGAAGCTGGCGACAGTGCTAAGCGCATTGATTTGAATAACGTGACTAAAGAAGACGTCGCCGACCTTAAGCCGGGCGATACGGTTTTGCTTTCAGGTAAAATGCTGACTGGCCGCGATGCAGCTCATAAGAAAATGACTGAGATGCTAGCCAATGGTGAAGAGCTGCCAGTAGATTTGAAAGGCCGCTTTATATACTACGTTGGGCCTGTTGATCCGGTTCGTGAGGAAGTTGTTGGCCCTGCTGGCCCGACTACGGCAACACGTATGGATAAATTTACACATACCATTCTTAAAGAAACTGGCCTGATGGGCATGATCGGTAAAGCCGAGCGTGGCCAGGTGGCGATTGATGCGATTAAAGAATACGGATCAGTATACTTGATGGCAGTGGGTGGCGCGGCTTACTTGGTGTCAAAAGCAATCAAGAATGCTGAAGTGGTTGCCTTCCCTGAACTAGGTATGGAAGCTATTTATGAATTTGATGTGGTTGACATGCCAGTATCAGTTGCCGTTGATAGTCAGGGTATTTCAGTTCACCAGACTGCGCCAAAAGAATGGCAGGCGAAGATCATTGCGGCAAAGTCTGAATAAGAGATAAGCTTGAATTATCTCAGACCTATCTATAATAAAGAGAGTCTTCGTGGCTCTCTTTTTTATTTTGAGCGCCTATGTCTGAATACAAATTAGTCCTTAAACGATTGTGGAAGCAGTAAAATATTATGGAACAAACCTATCGTCTTGTCGTTTCTTGCCCTGACCGTACTGGTATAGTCGCAAAAGTCAGTAACTTTCTGGCAACTTATAATGGTTGGATCACTGAAGCGAGTTACCATGCCGACCAGAAGAACGGCTGGTTTTTTATGCGCAATGAGATCAAGGCGAGTTCGATTCCTTTTGATCTGGAAAACTTCAAAACAGTGTTTGAACCCATTGCCAAAGAGTTTTCCATGTCATGGAGTATTAGCGATTCTAATACTAAGAAACGCGTCGTGTTGATGGCTTCAAAGGAATCCCATTGTTTAGCGGATCTACTACATCGCTGGCACAGCAATGAGCTGGATGCGGAAATTGTGGCAGTGATATCCAATCACGATGATTTACGCCGTATGGTTGAATGGCACGATATTCCTTATCACCATGTGCCGGTAGACCCACAAAACAAACAAGCTGCTTTCGACCAGGTTAGTAGCTTGGTGGATGAATACCAGACCGACTTGGTGGTACTTGCTCGCTATATGCAGATTTTACCTGCTGACCTGTGTGAGACATATGCAGGACGCGTGATCAATATTCATCATAGCTTCTTACCTTCATTTGCTGGGGCAAAGCCTTACCATCAAGCTTATGACAGAGGCGTGAAATTGATTGGTGCAACCTGTCACTATGTCACTCAAGATTTGGACGAAGGGCCTATTATCGACCAGGATGTGATTCGTATTAGTCACAGTAATACGATAGAAGATATGGTTCGCTTAGGTAAAGATGCCGAGAAGAATGTATTAGCACGAGGTTTGCGTTTGCACCTGGAAGAGAGGGTTATTATCCACGAAAATAAAACAGTGGTGTTTGGTTAAGGCAAGATTTGGGGGCAGAGTAAAAATAATAGTTTTTACTCTGACCCCAAAGTTTTAATCTCCGATAAAACCACCCGACTGTCGAGCCCAAAGTTGCGCATAAATACCGTTTTGGGCAAGTAGCTCTGTGTGGCTGCCTTGCTCGGCAATCTTGCCTTCGTCTAATACGATCAGTCTGTCTAGTGCGGCGATGGTAGATAAGCGATGAGCGATCGCAATGACTGTCTTGCCTTCCATTAAGGTATATAAACTTTGTTGAATCGCAGCTTCGACTTCCGAATCCAAAGCAGACGTGGCTTCATCCAGAACAAGTATTGGGGCGTTCTTCAATAAGACTCGGGCAATCGCAATACGCTGACGCTGACCGCCAGAAAGCTTCACGCCACGCTCGCCTACATGAGCGTCATAGCCCTGTCGTCCGTCCAGGTCACTTAGTTCTTGAATGAATTCGTGAGCATGGGCTTGTTTGGCTGCACGGATCAGATCATCGTCAGAGGCTTCGGGATTTCCATAAAGGATGTTATCGCGCACAGAGCGGTGAAGCAGGGAAGTATCTTGGGTCACCATGCCGATATGCTCGCGCAGGCTCTCTTGTTTAATGTCAGCAATAGCTTGCCCGTCAATTCTGATGTTGCCCGAAGAAAGGTCGTAGAATCTAAGTAAGAGGTTTACCAGAGTTGACTTTCCAGCACCTGAGCGGCCAACCAGACCAATTTTTTCGCCAGCTTTTATATGCAAATCAAGCTCGCTGATAACCGGACGGCCAGATTCGTATTCAAACGAAATCCTCTGAAAATCAATATTACCATCGCTTAGTTCAAGCGCTTTGGCATTGTCTGAGTCAAGCACGGCTCGTTCTTTTGAAAGTGTGCTGATACCGTCTTGTACTGAACCGATATTCTCGAACAGGCTGGACACTTCCCACATAATCCATTGGGACATGCCATTGAGCCTGAGTGCTAGCGCAATCGCAACAGCTATGGCTCCAGTCGAAATGGTTTCGTTTATCCAAAGCCAGATTGAAAGAGATGAGATCGAGAATAACAGGAGGGAATTCAATACCCATACTGTCACATTGAGCCGGGTGACCAAGCGCATTTGAGGGTGAACGGTTTCAAGGAAGTCGCCCATTGTTCGTTTTGCATACTCTGCTTCACGCTGGCTATGAGAGAAGAGTTTCACTGTTTCAATGTTGGTGTAGCTGTCTACCACAGCTCCGACCATGCTGGAGCGCGCATCTGCCTGACGAGTAGAAATATCACGAAGTTTAGGGATGAAGTAATAAAGGCTGGAGCCATAGCAAAGTAGCCAAATTAAAAGAGGAATGCTTAATCTGGCATCACTCGCTGTGACGACGCTAGTCATACCTATGAAATAAATACTGACGTAGAGCAGTACATCGAGCAGCTTCATTACGGTTTCGCGAACCGAAAGCGCAGTCTGCATCACTTTGGTTGCTATGCGGCCAGCGAACTCATCTTGGTAAAAAGAAAAGCTTTGACCAAGCAAGTACCGATGAGCTAACCATCTAATTCGCATTGGATAGTTGCCCAACAAGGCTTGGTGAATAACGGTTGAGTGAAGCAAAACAGTAAGAGGAATGACGAAAAGAATCACTGCACCTAGAGCAATAAGGGTATTCCCTTCATCTTGCCAAAGTGTTTGAGGTGTTTTGTTCGACAGCCAGTCTACCAGCTGTCCGAGGAAACCAAACAGCGTAACTTCCATGATGGAAATTAAGGCAGTGAGCCCGCCCATGATAAAAAGTAAGGGGAATATTCCTTGTGTATAGTACACACAAAAGTCGAATAAACCCTTCGGTGGTTGTTCCGGATGCTCGGGAGGAAACGGCTCTACCAGCTTTTCAAAAAACTTATACATAAATAGTGGTGTTGGATCGGTATATTTGTATATGAAAACCAATAACTTACTTTAATATTGAGGCCATTTCTTTTATCGAGGTACGGGTGAAAGCCTGAAAGTCGTTATCGAGTATGTGTCTGTGATAATGTCTGCTAATCTTAAAAATAGAACAATGTATCAATGTAAGTTTCACAGCCTCAAGTATACCGCTTTTTTCGAGATATGGCTTTGTATCAATGAAGAATGGAGTTCAATAGACAATGAGTGATCAAACTAGCGAGAGCCAATGCATCGACATGGACAAGCTAACAGAAACTTTTATGAACAATATGGATATTGTTAAGCAGGTATTGTCCTCTTTCAAAGGTAGCTTTGTGACGTTTGAAGAAGAGTTTCTAAATGCTCAGCAGCAGGGCGATACAGAGTTAATGTCACGCCTTGCTCACGGCTTGAAAGGCAGTGCCGGGAATATCAGAGCGTCATCTCTATCGGCGAAGGCTGCTGATCTTCAGCATAAAATAGATCTAGGTGAAGCTCCGGGTTTACTTGCGGAAGAGGTAATCTCTGGCTTAGCTGCTTTGATTTGTGAGATTGATGCTGTCACGACAGGGTAGGTCATTTTGAAAAACTTGCTAGATCAATGGAAGGACGCTGAAGCCTGGCTTTTAGCCTCACCAAAGCCCTCAATGAATCCCCTTATGTCTTTGCTTCGGGACGCCCTTCGAATTCTTTATGTTGTGATCCGTGATATCGCTACCGGGCAAATAACGCTTCACGCAATGAGTCTTGTTTATACGACGATTCTTTCGATTGTCCCTATGCTGGCCTTGAGCTTTTCAGTTTTGAAAGCTTTCAATGTACAAGACCGTTTTACCCCGATGCTCTATAGCTTCCTTGAACCGATGGGGGCTAAAGGCATCGAAATACATAATAGTGTTTTGTCCTTCGTCGATAATATGAAGGTTGGTGTACTGGGCTTTCTTGGTTTTATTATATTGTTCTATACGGTTATCTCCCTAATCCAGAAGATAGAAAAGGCATTTAATACGATTTGGTTCGCACCGGAATTGCGTTCCTTGGGGCAGCGTTTCAGTAACTACCTGATCGTTGTGCTGGTTGGTCCAGTCTTGGTGGTTGCTGCTATTAGTCTAACCGCGTCAACAATGAATTCCAGCCTGGTTCAAAGTATCGCTTCAATTGAACCCTTTGGCACGGTGATCTTAATGATGACCAAACTGATGCCTTTCTTTATGATTATTCTGACATTTACCATGTTTTATATTCTAATGCCAAATACTCGAGTTAACTTTAAAAGTGCTTTGGTGGGCGGTGTCGTGGGTGGAAGTGCGTGGCAGGCTTCAAGCATTCTCTTTACGGCCTTCGTCGTAAATTCGTCTAAGTACGATGCGATCTATTCCGGTTTTGCCGTCGGTATTTTGTTACTGATTTGGTTGTACGTAAACTGGCTAATTTTACTGCTAGGGTCGAGTATTGCGTTTTATCACCAGCATGAAAGCCATATCACAAAGGCGCAGGAGTTAGATCCTTCTCCGGAGGTCAGCGAAAAAGTTGGGCTCGATATTATGGTGAATATTGCACGTAGGTTTGAGTCAACAGAAAGTCCGGTTCTTCAAGTAGATATCGAACATCTACATACGATCCCAGCGGTTGCGAGCCGAAAAATTATCGATAAGTTGATTTCAGGCGGCCTACTTATTGTTGCGGGTGAAAAGGCCGATATGTTAGTGCCAGGCCATTCCACAGATCAGATTAGTGTAGCTCAAATATTACAGGCTTTGAGAGGGCATGAAAGTATGTGGAAATATAAGCATATCAAGCTTTCACCAGAAGTTAGCGACATCGCAGATAAACTTCATCAAGACATCAATAAACGTTTCGATAATGTTTTGTTACGAGACTTAATCAAGGCGAAACAAATCAATAGTTGAATGAAGCCTTGTTTGAACTATCTTTAGGGCTAGCGTGCGAAAGCGACAAAAGCAAAAGAGAAAATTGGGGTGTTTAACTTGCCGGGTTGTTCCGTCTAATAATAACAGGTATGACAGACGAGTAGAAAGCGGTTAAATCGGATAGGTTGTGTGAATAGCGAAGGATAATGAGCATGAAGCAAAAAACGTTACAACGAACTAAATTGGCTAGAGGTGTCGCATTGGCGGTGCTTCTTGGCGGAGCAACAAGTGCAGTGGCAGGGTATCAGGGGTATCAGCCGGGAGCGTTGAAGGTTTTAGGGAAAACAACACACCCAAATACCTTACTGGCTATAGGAAACAACCCAGCATCTGGCGAATCACTTATAAATGACGAAGAAAATTTTAGAATGGGTTATTTCAGCTCATTTGGTATAGATATTGAAGCGGGGCAGGTTGACAACTTTATTGATGAAGTCGATGAATTGTCTGACGCTCTTGATAATGAAGACTTAACGTTGGGTGAAGCACTTGATATCAAAGAAAAGTTTGATGACTTATTACCAAAGTTTGGTGAAGATGCGCGTTTAACGATTGGTCTGGGTTTACATGTTCCTTTCTTTCCAATGGCTTTGAGAACAGATTTCTTGGGCGGCGTGTTAGGTCTGGATGTTCATGCCTCGGGTTTGTTTGATGTTAGTTTTCTTGATGCCCCACTAGATATTCAGATTACCGGTAGTGATGTCGAGCTACTAACAGCGAGTGCACTTTATGTAAAAGGCGCTTCGTTGGTTACGGGTAGTCTATCGTACAGTGCTGAAGTATGGCAGCCGCCAGTGATGGATTCTAAGCTCTTTGCAGGGGTTCAGCTTAATGCTTATCACGCCACCATGAATAAACAAGTACTGGCATTGACTAACATCGCCGAAGATGACGATGCTGGTGATGCGATTCGTGACGAATTTGAAGAGAATACAGTTTCAACAACAGAGATGGGCGTTGATTTAGGTCTTCTTTGGGCTTTCCCTAATGGTCATGCTGGCCTGACTATCGCAAATATAAATGAGCCTGAGTTCAAGTATGGCGATATTGGTACAGACTGTGGCTCAATTACAGACCCAACAAGAAGGGCTAACTGTGAAGTTGCTCGCGACGTATTTTCTGGTGAAATCTCACTGCAAGAAACTGCTGTAATGGCTGCTCAAACAACCATTGAAGGCTCTCTCTATACTGAGGACAAGCAGTGGTTATTGACAGGCGCTTATGACTTAAACTCTGTGTATGACTTGGTAGGCCGAGAAAGCCAGATGATAAGCGGTTCTGCCACTTATTTCCCTAATAGTTATATTTTGCCGACAATTCGTTTAGGTATTAGTCAGAATTTAGTCGGTAGCGAGCTAACTATGGTTGGCTTTGGTACAACACTGTTTGGCATGATGAATATTGATTTAGCGGCGAGTTTGGATACAGTTGAACTTGATGGAACAAAAGCACCGAGACGCTTTGGCTTTAATATCGGCTTTGAAGAGAAATTTTAAGGAGAGGGCATATGAACCTTATTAAGAAACAAACGTTATTCACGATGACGAAGGGATTTTCACTCACTGCCCTAGCTGCAGCTGTTGCAATTAGCGCTGGTTGTAGTAACCCTGATGATCCTGATGGGGGTACAAGCCAGTCGAAACAAGCAGTTGAAGGTGCCGTTGTTGATGCCTACTTGGCGGGTGCTACAGTTTATTTGGATGGTAACGACAATGGCAAACGCGATGCTTGGGAAGCTTCAGCGATTACCGATAAAGATGGTTTTTTCTCAACAAGTAAAGATGGCTTAGTTGATTATTGTGCTAGTGATGCGACAAGCGCCCAGGCAAGGCATTGTTTATCAACTTCCGCAACGGGTACTGGAACGCTTCGCGCATACGGTGGCTTTGATATCTTTACCGGCGAGCCTTTCATTGGTGCCTTAGCGGCAAATGTTGATCTGTCGGGTGGTACGGTTCCAAATCAAAATATTACACCTTTAACCTCTATTATCGCTGAAGCAGGGGAGGATGCTGCTGATGTGTTAGATGAGTTAGGTATTACATCAGACGAAGCTAATAGTGACTTTTTGGGTGAGGGGGGCGTTGATGCATTTGATGCTGATTTGACCAATCAGGCCTTGAAGCTTCATAAAGTAGTCGCCTTGTTTGAAGATGTTTTCGATGAGCATTTTGATGCCTTTGGTGACCTAAGTAACTTCCCAAATAGCGCAAGTGTTCTAATTTATCAAGAATTGGCGGCGGTTATTGCAGCCGGTGACACACTTGATACGACTTCATTGAGAGCTGTTTTCAATAGTGTCAATGCTGCTGTGAGCGCTCTTTATACAGAGCTGGGTGATGAGGATGAAACCTTTCCTGGTAATGCTGCTGAAGGCAATGTAATTGCGGATGCAGTACAGATTCTTGGCTTAATTGATGATGCACTACCTGGCACCACCGCTGACTTGGACGAGGCGCGTTCTCGCATGGTGGGTGTAGAGTTAATAGTGACTAAGATGAATGAAGATGCCAGTGACTTGGCTGATGCGGTGGCAGAAGTTGAGAACCTTGCATCTAATTTATATACCGACTTGAGTGGTGGGGAAGATATTGACTTCAGCACCTTGCTTGACTTGGATTTTAGTTCTACTACTGATTTCAGTTCGGCTTCAATTGGCACAGGTGGTGATACTTATGAGGCGCTGGATGGTCGAGAGTTATTTATCGATTATAGTGATGGCGAAGAAGGTATCTCTGGAAAGGCTTTGTTCTTGTTTGACGCCGATGAAAGCGGCCAGGCAGGTACTGTAGACCTGTGTCTAGCCTACAATGATACCAGCAACGATAATGATGAAGACGATATCTACGAAACTTCGGGTACGCTGATTGATTTGGCTACTTGGTTTACCATTGATGATCGTCGATTGGTGTTAACGGTTGCTGGTTCGTTTGATCTGACTTTGATCAGTCGAGGTGAAGCTGATGGTGAAAACCTTTATAGCATGAGCTATGCAGGGGAAACCGCAAGTTGGTCAAGTCCAAATGGTCTGATTGATATAGAACAGAGCGTTAATGAACGCCCAACGGATGATGCAAGCTGTGAAGCGCTGTTGAATAGCTTGTAAGCTCAAAGCATTAAAAAAGGGGCTCCAGTTTTCTGGCGCCCCTTTTTTGTTGGTTTATTATATTTCTTAGGCCTTAGCTTTCCGCTCTTTAAACTCTTCAATAAGCGAAATTAAAGCTGGAATAACAAACAAGATAAGAATCGTTGCATATGCCAGGCCAAATGAAATACTGACAGCCATAGGGATCAGGAACTGAGCTTGCAGTGATGTTTCGAACAGCAGTGGTAATAGCCCCGCAACAGTCGTCAAAGAGGTCAGCATAACCGCTCTGAGTCGCAGGCATGAAGCATCGACAATAGCCTGTTTGGCGGGCTGGCCTTGTTCTCGTAACTCTCGATAGAAGGTGACCAATATTATCGCATCATTGATAACGATGCCTGATAGGCCAAAAAAGCCAAACCAAGAGAGCATGGTTAGGTCAATGCCTAGCAGCCAGTGACCCAGTATCGCACCCGATATTCCAAGAGGGATCGCAAGCAATACTGCGACAGGCCAAGAGTAGGAACCAAATACCCACGCCAGGATAATATAGATTAAGGTAAAGCCTATGGCTGCGCCTAGCATCATATCTTTGCCGGTCTGGGCTTGTTCTTCAGCCCTGCCTTTCAAGTCTATTTTAATACCGTACTCGATGGACAGGTTAGGTAAAAACTCTTCTTGTAGCTCGGCGATTATCTGGTTGGCATTATTTAAGTCGGGGTTAACGCTGGCGGTGACGTGCAGACCAAGCTTACCTTCAGTATGCCTAACCAGTTCTAAGCCTTTTCTATGGGTCAAGGTGACGACATTGCTTAGCTGAGCAATATCACCAGAGGGTGTAACGAGAGGGAAGTTGTCGAGAATACGAGAGTAGTTGCGCTCTTCATCGGGAAGAATAATCCGAACCTCGATCTCTTCATTCTCGTCATAGAATACTTGTAAAAGCTGGCCGTCGAAGGCCGCTCGTAATTGTCTGCCAACATCCGAGACGGTGAAGCCAAGCGCTTCTCCCAGAGGCGTAAGTGAGTAGATAAATTGGTTTTTACCAAAGGGTAGGTCGTCTTGGATATCACGCACGCCGACATAGGTTTTTAGCTTGGTCGCCAGGTCCTCACCCGCTTGTTTGAGTACCGAAGTCGCTTGCCCAGTGAGGAATATATCGACGTCTTTACCCGGTGGACCACCTCGTGGGCTAGATATGCTCAGCTGCTCTACGCCATCGGGTTGGTCGATGAAATCGTTCCAGGCTTCAATAAATTCGGGGTTTCTTATATCGCGAGCGTCTGGTGTTAAAAGTTCTACGTGAACGGAAGCATATTGTTCACCCGTGGAGTAGTTCTGGCCACCATCGAAGCTGGCCTGGTTAATCCTAAGAACACTATGAACGACCAGGCTATCAGCATCGCCCATGCGTTGTTCCTTGGCGAATTTTGCATCGGCTTGTTGCAAGGCTTGCTCCATGTTAAGGCCGAACTCGCGTACTTTTTCAGGCGGTGTTCCTGAAGCAAACTTAACGTTGCCAAGTAATATATGGCTTTCAGGTTGGGGGAAGAAGTCTGACTTGACCCGGCCCGAGGCAATCAGAGTGATACTGACAGCCAGGATCGCGACGGATAGACAAAGAATAACGCCTCGATTCTCGATCGATTTTTCGGATAAAGGGCGGAAGAAATTATCCCGAAAGCGATTAAAACCTTGATCGATTTTTTCCCGATATGAACCCGCTGCATTGGCTTTAAAGGAGCGCTTAAAGGAATGATTTAAATGACCTGGTAAGACGAGAAAGCACTCAATTACAGAGGCGATAATGACACAGATAATTACTAGTGGAATGTCGAACAGAATGTTGCCGATAATGCCGCTAATGAGCATCAATGGCAGGAAGGCAGAAACGGTTGTCAACGAAGAAGATAAGACTGGCACGAACATCCTGCGAGCACCGCCTTCAGCAGCACGTAGAGGGTTTTCACCTTTGCTATAGTGAGTGAGGGCATCTTCGCCTACAACAATTGCATCATCGACAATGATGCCCAGCGCCATGATTAGCGCGAACATGCTGACCATGTTGATACTGCCGCCAACGAGGTAGAGTATTGCAAGTGTGCCCATAAATGATATTGGGATACCGACAGCAACCCAAAAGGCCACACGACCATTGAGGAATATGAATAGGATGCTGACCACTAGAATCAAGCCGCCTAGGCCGTTTTTGATTAGCAGGTTAATACGGTCCTCAATTAGTACGTAGGCTTCATTATAAGCGTGTAACTGAACAGTTTGAGGGAGTAGGGGCTTTGTGTCAGCCAACCAGTTATTAAGAGTCTCAGCTGCTTTCAAAGTGTCGGAAGACTGGGTGCGAAGAACTCGTAACAAAACAGCAGGCCTGTTTTGATAAAAGACCTCTATTTGATTGTCTTTATTACGTTGTTGCACCACCGCGATGTCTTCGAGCTTAATGGGTTCGGCAGAACTTCCGCTTAGTATGGCTAGCTGTTCAAAGCCACTTTCACTTCTTCGCTGTTCAATGCTTCTAAGTTCTTTGGCTGCTTCACTTTTTCCGCTGGTACCTGCTGGGATATCCTGACTGGCATTGAGTATTTGCTGGCCGAGTTGGGGAAGTGACATTTTTAATGCGCTGATCTGTTTGCTATCAACCTGAATGGCTATCTCTTGAGATGGCAGGCCAATAAACTCGACTTTTGCAACGCCTCTGTCTAGTAGTTCTCTTTCATACTGGTAGGCAAGTGGGCGTAGTTCTTCTAATGTGCCATCCGAAGAAAGAATGATGGTTGCAACGTCCTCATTTAACGAAACTTTTGATACTTCGGGCGTTTCAGAATCAGAGGGAAGGTTTCTTACCAGGTCAACGTATTCTTTAACTTGGTCGAGGGCCAAACCCATATCACTGCCTTCATCATATTCCAGGACGATGACGCCAGCGCTTTGATAAGACGTCGAACGCATTTCTTTCACGTAATCTAGATTGCGCAACTGCTGTTCTAGCGGTGTGACAATCGACTTGGCCACATCTTCTGCACTGGCACCTGGCCAGGTAACGCGGACGATAACGTAGTCGGGTTCGAAGTTTGGTAAGAACTGAGTGTTAAGTTTGATTAGTGATACCGCACCTGCAAGCAGCATAATCAGCATGAGCAGGTTGGCTGCTACTTTATGTTGAGCAAAGCGGCCAATTAAATCTGAGCGGTGATCACCTGGGTTTTGTTCGTGATTTACAATGCTCATTCTTAGCTACGCTCTTTAACTTTTAGACCGGAAATTGCATTGGGGAGTTGGGTTGTTGTGACCTTATCGCCATCGCCTAGATGCTTACTACGAATAATGACTCTGTCTTGAAGAGTCTCTTCATTTGCAGAATTCGTGCTAAGACTTAAAAGCTGTTTTCCTAATACTTCAATATTTAGCGATTGAAGCCGTCCCTCCTCAATACGATAAATTCGATTTGTTCCATAGATTGCCGACACGGGTAGAGTGAATACGTTTGTTAGTGCTGGCATATCAATGCGTAATCGTAATGCTTTGTTTAGAATCAAGTTATGCTCTTCGCTAGCAGGTCTAAATAGAGCATCGACACCGCCATTGCTGAGACTTGCCTGGCCAGATAATCGCAGAAGTTGTAATGGTATTTCTGATTGATGGCTAAGTGCCGTGGCTTGGATGTTGATACCCTGTTGCAGTGCATCACTAATAAGTGCCAGATATTTGTCGGGTACTTGAGCGCGGAGCTCCATATTCTTTCGGTCGTAGAGAGAAACCAGTGCTTGTCCCATTTGTATTCGCTCACCCGGAGCGACCTTAACACTTGTGACAATACCGTCAAAAGGGGCTCTGATCTGAGCGCGCTCAGCATCGATTTCTGCGTCTTTCAGCAAGGTGAGGGCTCGTACTTTTTTAGCTTGAAGCTGCTTTAAACGATTAGGGTGGTCGGCAATATTTAGCTTTCGGGCATTGACGGATAAAGCTTGCTGAGCACGGCTAGACTCGGCACTATCGTAGCGTTCCTGTGCGACCAGGTTAGAAGCTTTTAGTTTTGCCTGACGGGCCAGTGCTTGCTCGGCAATTTCTAGTAATCGTTTTTCTTCAACCAGAGAATCCTGATCGGTTTTAAAGCGTAGCTTCTCTGCATCGATTAGAGCATCTAGCTCATTAATATCAGCTTGCCGCTGTGCCAGGGTAAGTTCGATTTCGCGAGCATCGAGTTGGACCAGTAGGTCGCCCATTTTTACGCTAATTCCTTCTCGCACTGGAACTTGCATTACGTCGGCAGTGATCGCAGCGCTTAATGTTGAGTCGAAAGGCGATTCAACCCGTGCCAATAGTTCGACTTGAGGCTGCGCCTGGGTTTCCTTAAGTATGATGCTTGATACTAGCCATTCCTTTTCTTTGGTTTCTTTTTTGGGTGGTTTGGGCTTAGAAACGACGAGCGCAAAAATGATCAAGGCTGCCACCGCTAGGATAATGATAGGTAAAAACCAGCTGTGCTTTTGGCGGAGGTTCTGGAATGTGTTCATTGTGTTGATTCCACAGTGTTAAAGGAATAAAAGCTTAAGTAATCTTGAGTCTAATCTGAGTATTTTTAATCTTTCACTTGGCTAGAGCAGCTTAGGTATTAAAGTCCCCCCAGAGCCACTGAAGCAATGCCAGGCACGCTACAGGGGCTGTTTCTGTACGCAATACTCTTGGGCCGAAGGTGCTTGGGATAAACTTATTATCACAGGCCATGCTGATTTCAGCTTCACTTAACCCCCCTTCAGGACCAATAAGAATATTGACATGGCCAGGGGCGGGGGAGATATCAGATAAACGTTGGCGGTCTCTGTGGTGTAAAACCAAAGACAAGCCCTTAGATGATTGTTGCTGAACCCAGTCATCGACATTCAATATCGGATGGACGGTCGGCACCGTTGCGCGCCCACATTGTTCAGCAGCGCTAATTGCAACCTGTTGCCAGTGCTGAACACGTTTGCTTGCACGTTCATTGTTAAGGCGCAATTCGCAGCGCTCACTATCTAAGGGTGTAATCGCATTAACGCCCATCTCAGTACTCTTTTGGATGGCGTAGTCCATTCGGTCACCCCGAGACATGACCTGGCCGATATGGGTCTTAAGTTTAGATTCACTGACAGCATTTTCAGCGATGCCGATACTAGTAGCGAAAGACTTTTTGCTAGTTTCCTGAATGGTAGCGGGGTAGAACTTACCGTCGCCATTAAAAAGCCTAAGCTGGTCACCAGCTTTCATTCTAAGCACTTTTAAAAGGTGCTGCGCTGCTTGGCCCTCGATTACGGTATTTGAGGATGCTTCGAGAGGCTGATCAACATAAATATTCGGAATGCGCATCGTGCGTTTTACCAGCTCAGTGATTAAGTAAAGAGAGTTTCCTTATTTAAAAGGCAGCCTATTATGAATAATGATGATATGTACGTCTATCGGACTTCGTGTAAATAATTCGTAAAAGCGCTGTTTGTTTACTTATACCCAATCTTAATTATTATCTTAAGATTGTCTTATTAGTACTTGAACTAATTAGCAAAAAAATTATTAACGAGCTGTAAAAAAGTATTTTTAACTACGAATTATCTGGATCAAATGCTATATTGATCATTACCTATTTTCAGTGCTGAATTCTTATGAAGTATCTAAAGCAATTTAATCATCAACTTAAAAAAGTCCGGCAGTCGAAGAAACTTTCGTATATTGATGTTGCGGAGTATTGTTTAGTTGACCCTTTGGTCGTTGAGTCGTGGGAAGCCGAAAGTAGTGAAACACGCTGTTATCCTAGTTTGGATAACCTTCTTGATTTGTGTTTTAAGACAGCCATGCCTTTAGAAAGTTTTGTTGATGTGCCTAATATTGAAACCGGCCACCAATTGGATTTGCCTGGTATCAATGACAGTGATGCGGAGGATTTGGGGGACTCATTAGTTGAGTTGGGACGACAGATTGAAAAGTTAATACCAACTGATGATGAGCGTGAGTTACTTCGGCGTTACCGTAAAAGCGATGCGCAAAGTAAAGAGCTGATACTTCAACTAATTGCAAACTAAGGCTATTAGGTCTTTAATTGCTTTGTTCTTTTTTGATGGAGCAGGAAGTTTGCCGCGCTAAGGCGCAGCAAACTCATTTATTTGTATCGACTACGATTCTGCTTTGTATACGTTTTCATAGACATAGTTAGTCGCTTGAATAAAACCATCGACACTACCACAGTCAAAACGCTGACCTTTAAACTTATAGGCTAGCACGCAACCTTTTTTCGCTTGAGTGAGCAGGGCGTCGGTTATTTGAACTTCTCCACCTTTTCCGGGCGGTGTTGCTTTGATGATATCGAAGATGTCCGGTGTCAGAATATAACGACCGATAATTGCTAGATTTGAAGGAGCATCTTCCGGAGCCGGCTTTTCAACCATTTCAGTGATACGGTATAGGCCATCCTTCATGCATTCGCCTGCAATAACACCATATTTATGCGTTTGGTCAGCAGGAACTTCCTGGATCGCTACGATACTGCAGCGGAACTGATTATATAACTCTGCCATTTGCTTAAGCACGCCGTCGCCGTTTTCATCTGCCGTACAAAAGTCATCTGCCAAAACAACTGCAAAAGCATCATCGCCAACCAAACCTCGACCGCTATAGATTGCGTGGCCAAGACCTTTCATTTGATGCTGTGGTGTAAATGAAAAGGTGTTATTTTCCATTAAATTCCGAATGGAATCGAGCTGAGCCTCTTTTCCTGAACCTTTAATTTCATTTTCTAGTTCGTAGCTAATATCAAAGTGATCTGCAATGGCTCGTTTGCCTCTACCTGTGACAAAACCCATTCGGTTCATGCCTGCCTGGTGCGCTTCCTCAACGCCATATTGCACAAGGGGTTTATTTACGAGGGGTAGCATTTCTTTAGGCATTGCTTTTGTTGCGGGTAAGAAACGGGTTCCGTAGCCTGCAACTGGGAATAGGCAGTTTTTGATCATAGTATTGTCCATAATGGTAACTATTGGCCGATGTCTTCAACGCACGCCAACAATAAGTTCATATATCTGTTAGAAGCTTAAGTCTATATTATTGATCTTAAAGCTTTATGACAATTNTAGCGGAAGTATCGAGTTGTAAAAATAAAGTTTGGCATAAATATTGTTTCCATATACTTCACTTTAGCGCCTCTTGGTCTTTACTGCTATATTGTGAAGACGATGATTAATAAGTCTAAAAATATTGATGCAGGATAGGCACAGGATATGAGCCAGAATTATGATGAACTAACTTTGTTATCTGTTCGTTCCGCCTTTGACCATTTGCAGTCAACAATTAACCGCGCTTTGCAGAGAATAGAGCGGCAAGCACAGCTGAATAACTCCCAGGTTTTTTCTGCTATAAAGGAGCGTCGTAAGTTAGCAAAAGTGCTAATGTTGGATAAGCGAATTATTCATTTGTATAAGTCCATGTCTTCACAGCCCACACTAAAAATAAAAGATAGTGAGAGCTTGGTCCACTGTGAAATAAGCTCTACGGTAGTTATTCACGAAGGTGATGAGAAAAAAATCCAATTTACGCTAAATGATAATACCTACACGCTTCAGTTTGCGGATAGGGCGGGTGCTTGCATAAGCTTTTATGGGGAAACTTTCAAAAGCTCAAACTTATCGCTTTTATTGTCTTCTGGAGAAGAGGTTCTTACGCTACATTTGGATTTAGAAGGCGAGCAAGAAACCATAACAGAGCAGCAAATTACCCGCTTCATTCCCGGGAAGTGGATTTACGATATTATCCATGCCTATGAGACCTTGATAACCTCAGAAAACCTCAAATCCATTGATGCGGCCTATAGTGACGAAGGGCTGGAGATCTTAAAACATAAGTTTGGCTTGTAAGAATTTATGCGGTGTTTGAGTGTCTTAGTGCTTAATTTCGGGTCTTAAACGAAAAATGCCGCATAAAAATGCGGCATTTTGAATAGGTGCTTCCCTTACCATTCCTTAGGTAACCAGCCTTCCTTGTTTACTTCCTTGTCCATATCCATATGTTGCTGTCATCGTCCTGACAATCAGCGTCGTCCTGATGGAAATGAATATTACGCTTGTTCTTGCCTTCAGTATGTAGGTGATAATGCAAAAGCATGTAGGAAATATCTTACATTGGGAGCAAATAGTACGTTATTGAAGTGGGCCAGGCCTTTCGATACCAAAGCCTTGAGCGAAGTCTACACCAATTTCTTTTAGTGCGTCGGCGGTTTCCTGGTTTTCTACAAATTCCGCAATGGTCTGCAAGCCCGCTGCATGGCTAATACCATTGCAAGCTTCAACAATTCCACGATCAATCGGATCGTGTAACAAGTTCAAGACAAAGCTGCCATCAATTTTCAGATAATCTACTGGAATCTTCTTAAGATAAGAAAAGGAGCTCATCCCAGCACCAAAGTCATCGAGTGCAAATTTAAAACCTTCTTCTCTGATCTCGGAAATAAACTCTACGGCATCCTTAAGGTTGTCGATAGCACTGGTTTCGGTAATCTCGAAGCAAATACGTTCAGGAATGAACTCAAACTCTTTTAGTAAATGCCGAATATCTTCAAAGAAAGAGGCGTCACTAAGTGAATTACCTGACAAGTTGATGAAAAATGTTCCTTGATCCTGATACCCTAAACCTGATTCAGCCAAGTACTTAAACGCATTTTTTACCACCCATCTATGTAAACGTGGCATAAGTTTGTAGCGCTCGGCTGCGGGAATAAAGGAGCCGGGGTAAATCAGTTCTGAGTCATCATTAAGTCGAACCAGAAACTCGCCGTGTGCACCGCCACTACAGTGTTTTTGGAGGCCTTTCATGCTCTGGAAGTGGAGTATAAACAAATCATCAGCTATCGCTCGTTTAATGCGGCTGACCCATTGCATTTCACTTCGCCGTTGTAAGTGCTCTGGGTCATCTTCACTGTACCATTTAAGGCCGTCATGACCTTTTTCTTTGGCGACATTGCAGGCCATGTCAGCACAGCTCAGAACGGACTGGACCGAAGAGGTTTTATTATTAATTGAAACAATGCCGATACTAATGCTGGTCGTGAAACTTTTTCCATGCCAGGTGAAGTTTAGGTCTTTTATTGCGGTCTGTATGGTTTTCGCAATCTAAATAGCTTGACGCTTATCTTTGTTGTAGGTGAGTATGCCAAATTCATCGGCACCAAGACGTGCCAAGGTATCCTTGTCTTTAGTTTGGCGGAGTAAAACAAGTGATACTTGCTTGAGTAGATCATCGCCTGCAACGTGGCCGCAAGTATCGTTAATGATCTTAAATTGGTCCAAATCCAGTGACATCAAGGCATATTCTGCATCATCCGATGCTGAAAGTTGAAGTGCTTTAGATATTTGACCTTCGAAGTACTCGCGATTGCCTAGCCCTGTTAGGTGGTCATGTACGGCTAAATGTTCTAGATTCTGTTCTGCGAGTTTTTTGCTTGACGGGATTCGCTCTCTCTTATTTCTCTCTCGATGGCTGGAATCAGTCGAGCGAGATTTTCTTTCATTACGTAGTCTTGAGCCCCGGCTTTCATTAGCTTAATGGCTTCTCGTTCGGGGATCTCCCCTGACACAATAATAACTGGCAAATTCGCATCGCGATCACGGATGGTTTCTAAAGCTTCTTGGGAGGAATATCCGGGGATGCTGTGATCTGAGATAACAAGATCCCAGTCGGACTCTTCAAGCGCGCTTCTAAGGCTTCGATCAGTTTCAACTCTTGTTGAGTGAATATCTAAGCCGCCTTTTTTTAGTTCACGTAACAGCAATATGGTATCGTTTTCACAGTCATCAACGATTAATATATTATACATATGAATCTTAATTATTATGTGTCGGTTTACGGAAGAGTATATTTACTTATCATCTTCATTGGTCGCTAAGCCACTACGAAGAAACTTAGTAATGCTTTGAAATTAAAACAAAATTAGCTAAGAAAACTAGCAATACTTAGTGTTTTTAAAATCTGTATAACAGTATAAGTCTAGAATAGTGTTTGCTTTTATCAATGTTATGCAGGTGAGTGCTTAGATCTTTTGGTTATGACTGGCGATCCTAAGCAGTTTTCCTGTTTGAGATAACAGATATTTGCCCAGGATGCGAATGAAGATAGGCGTTAAAAATAAACGCCGGAAGTGACGAAGATAGGCGTTAAAAATAAACGCCGGAAGTGACGAAGATCAGGAAGTGAGTTGCTTGACGAATGTTCCCAAACATTCGCTAGCAGTAGCTGTTCCAGTATATTCCTTGTTGTAGCGGGAGGGTGCCAAAGAGCTAACCATTTGCGGCTTTCTTGCCTTGCTGTTTCAAGGTTGAGCGGTATTTCTTGCTCAATTCCATAAATTTCGGGGTCGGGCCTACATCCTCATACATTGGATCGCCCATTTCATCTTTCGATATGACTTTTTTACCCGCGATATAAGGGAAACTGGTTTCAAGTTCATCAAGAGCAGCCGATAGCAGCTCTCCAAGGATCTCACTTTTTGTTCTTTTGGGGTACATTTCTGCTAGTGCGTTAATTTTCGCTGCATCTTCTAAGGGGAGTCGGAATGTGTAGTCTTCAGAAGTAAATGTTGCTTTGGCTTGTTGTTCCCAGCATTCTGCTAAGGCTTTTATTTTCATAGCTTGAATCCTTGTGTGGTCGGGTTGTTCATTTTTTACGCTTAACTACAAGAATAAGTGTAGGTTGTTTGTTCAAAAAGTAGACACTTAAAAGTGTGTGCTTTTGTTAATGGTTTACTTGTTGTGGATTGTGCTCCATATTTATATATCTAGTTTTTACTATTTTGCGCAAATAAGGATTGGCTTGTAGTCACGAGCTTGTGATCAGCTTGCTTGCTAGCCTTGATAATCAAACACATTTGGAAAAGGTATATGTCAGAATTACACCCTTCTTTACGAGAAAATGTCCGTTTGCTTGGTGAGTTGTTAGGGCAGAATATTGAAGAACACCTTGGTTCGGAGTTTGTGGCGAAGTTGGAAGCCATTAGGGCTGCGGCAAAGCAGGATCGTGAAGCTGATGCGGGGGATGCGCATCCAGAACTTGTTCGTTTGCTTCAGGACCTGGGGGACGATGAGATGTTATTTGTTGCTCGAGCGTTTAACCAGTTTCTTAACCTGGCAAATATTGCTGAGCAGTATCATGGGGTAAGACGGAATCGCACCGATAGAGAAGACGGTTTGGAAACCTTTGACCAACTGCTGGACCGTTTGAAGGCCTCAGGTACCAAAGAAGAAGACTTGGCAAGCTTGCTTGAAGATATGAATATAGAGTTCGTATTGACGGCTCACCCCACTGAGGTTACACGTAGAACCTTGATACTTAAGTATGAAGCCATTACTGAGTGCTTATCTGAGCTGGATCGTTCCGATCTTAATGATTTAGAGCAGAAGCGTATTTGTGAACGTTTGAATCGCTTGGTTTGTGAAGCGTGGCATTCAGACGAGATTCGTCAGGTCAGGCCTTCGGCCGTCGACGAAGCAAAGTGGGGCTTTGCAGTAATAGAGAACAGTTTATGGACCGCCTTACCCGAGTTCTTACGTGAGTTTGATGCAGCGGTTAGCGATAAATTTGGTATTCAACTACCCCCACAGTTTTCACCCATTCGCTTTGCTTCGTGGATGGGGGGGGATCGCGATGGTAACCCAAACGTTACGGCAGAGTTGACGCAAGAGGTCCTGAGTCTGAGCCGTTGGATGGCAGCAGATTTGTATTTGAGAGATATTCGTGACTTGCTGAATGAGTTGTCAATGTGGAACTGTTCTCTGGAATTGAGGCAAGAGGCTGATCGAATATTGCAAGGGCAGGAGCGAAATCAGAATGAACCCTACCGCGTGATACTGGCTGACCTGCGTCGTCGACTGCAAAACACTAGGGAATGGGCGGCGCGAAAGGCAAGCGGTGAAGATGTAGAGCAATTAGATATACTCAGGGAAAATTCTGAATTGATGCAACCTTTATTGATGTGCTTCAATTCTTTGAAAGAAACGGGTCTTGATTCCGTGGCAAATGGCCTGTTGCTCGATACCATTAGGCGAGTACAGTGTTTCGGTCTGGAATTAGTAAAGCTGGATATTCGTCAGGATTCCGAGCGTCATCTCGAAGTGATGTCCGAACTTACCCAGCACTTGGGTATGGGGGATTTTGCGCAATGGAGCGAGCAGCAGAAACAGTCCTTTCTTATTAAAGAACTGTCCAGTAATCGGCCGCTTTTACCTCGTTCCTGGCCCGCCAGTGATAATGTGCGAGAAGTGTTGGCTACGTGTGACGTGGTTGCTTCTCAGCCTGAGTCAGCGTTGGGTTCATACGTTATTTCCATGGCCAGCACACCTTCCGATGTATTGACTGTCATCCTACTTTTACGGGAGTCGGGCATTCAGTTCCCTATGCGCGTTGTGCCTTTATTTGAGACCCTTGACGATTTGTCCGGGGCGAAGGAGGCTATTGATAGCTTATTATCAGTACCTTGGTATCAGGAGTACTGTAAAGGGCATCAAGAGGTAATGATTGGCTACTCTGATTCTGCTAAGGATGCAGGTCAGATGACAGCCGCTTGGGCTCAATATCAGGGGCAGGAAAGTCTGGTTGAGGTTGCACAAAAACATGGTGTTAAGCTGACTTTGTTTCACGGTCGCGGCGGCACGGTTGGTCGCGGTGGTGGCCCAGCGAATAGGGCGATTCTTTCTCAACCTCCTGGTTCGGTAGCTGGCTCTTTCCGTATCACGGAGCAAGGCGAAATGATTCGCTTTAAGTTCGGGATTCCAAGTGTTGCCAAACAGAGTTTAAAGCTATATCTGAATGCAGTTGTTGAAGCGAGCTTGTTGCCGCCTCCAAAGCCTAAGCAAGAGTGGCGAGAGCTGATGAATAAGATGACTGGCGTTGCCCTGGCTTCCTATCGCCAGATAGTAAGAGAGCATCCTGAGTTTGTTTCTTATTTCCGCTCGGTGACCCCTGAGCAAGAATTGGGCAAGCTAGCTTTAGGTAGTCGGCCTGCAAGGCGAAAAGCGACCGGTGGTGTTGAAAGTTTAAGGGCAATACCGTGGATTTTTGCCTGGACGCAGATACGGCTTATGCTGCCGGCATGGTTGGGTAGCGATGAGGCCTTGGCGAGCGTTCTAGAGTCTGATAAGGCAGAGACCCTAGATGAAATGTTTATCCAGTGGCCCTTCTTTAATACTCATATTGATATGTTAGAAATGGTTGTTGCCAAAGGTGATCCGCGGATCGCGCGTTACTATGACCAGCTGCTGGTATCTGATGACTTGAAGCCTTTAGGGCGTTCGCTTCGCCATCGCTTTTTGGATGTAGTTAAGCTGGTTAATAAAGTTAAAAAGCAAGGGGCGCTTCAGGAAAATCATCCCCAGCTACAAGGTTCTTTAAATGTTAGGAACCCTTATACTGATCCGTTACATTATTTGCAGGCGGAGCTGTTGAGGCGTGACCGTTTAGCCGAGCGAAGCTCTGAAGGTAAGCAAGAGCGTGATTTAGTTGAAACAGCTTTAAAAGTAACGATGGCCGGTATCGCTGCTGGAATTCGAAATACGGGCTAGTTCAGCTCTTGTGTTTGAATCGACTGCGTAAGCGTTTGCAACGAAGTTCTTAAAAACGTAAGCGTGTGAAGTGGTGTAGAGTTATTTTTGCGGATAGCTCTACACTCGGTAAGTATTCCGTCACGGCGCCACCAAAAGTTCTTGCTCCGTTTATCAATTAATACTTAGGTAAATCATTGTGCCCATAGCTTCCAGACTAAACCAGTTTATCAATCACAAGGGATTGATCTGTCAGCAGATTCATCACGCTCGCAGTTTAAGTTTTGCACAAGCCCTGGAGCAGGCACAGGCGATTCCGGAAATGAGTGCAGTACCTGTTACTTTACTCGATGAGGAAGGCCCGGCGGTTGCGGTGATCCCCTTTGGCACAAAATTGGATATTGAATTAATTAATGACTCATTGGGTAGATCTTTTCAAATTTTAAGTGATGAAAACTCACGAAAGCTATTTAAGGATTGTGAAACCGGGATGTACCCGATTCTCGCAACTGCTTATGGTTTGCCGATTATTCTAGATACGAGTTTACTGGAACTGGAGTTTGTATTCTCTGCTAGTGGTTGCTCAAGCACCTTATTAAAGATTCCCGGTCCGTCTTTTCGTATGGCAATGAATGGCGCGATTAAGGCAAAAGTTTCTATTTGGCTTGCGGGTGAGGAGCCTAAGTCAGGATCGGGGCAGAAGGTTTCAAATTTGCCTCATAATGCGGGCTTGACCCTAGATGGCATTGCGAAGAAGTTAAGTCGTTTATATAAGTTACCACCAATGCCAGAAACTGCTATACGAATCATGCACCTGACCAGCGACCCCGATGCTGATGTATTTCAATTGGCTGAGGTGATAGAGCGAGATCCGAGTCTAGCCTCACAGGTGATGCGTTATGCCCGGTCAGCGTTGTTTTCTTATCGAGGCGAATTAACGTGTGTAAAAGATGCTGTGAATATCGTGCTAGGTTTTGATCGTGTATCTCAGCTATCGATGGGTTTAGCGGCAGGAAAAGCTTTCAATATACCTGCGCCAGGGCCCTTGGGTTTAAAATCATTTTGGCAGCATTCACTTTATAGTGCTGTGTTGGCTCAAGCCTTAGCTTTATTGGCCGATCCTGATATAGAGGTGAACGAGCGCGATGCTTATCTTGCCGGTTTGCTTCACAATTTTGGTATTTTATTAGTTGGTCATCTTTTTCCGCCAGAGTTCCAAATGCTCAATAAGCTTAGAGAGGCTGAGCCGGAGTTGAGCATGGCTGAAATCGAACAGCAGGTCTTTGGAATGGGGGGCGCGCAAGAGTTTATTGCTTTAGGGCATGCCTCTATTGGTGCAGTGTTACTAAAACTATGGGGAATGCCGGAATCAAGTATTACGGTAGCCGGTATGCACCAGAAAAAAGACTATCAAGGTAAGCACCAAAAGTATGTAGAATTAGTGCAGTTGGCTAATGCGCTATTGGCAGCGAAAGGGATTGGTGATGAGCCCGCTTTGCATGATTGTGAGAAATTAATGCAAGGTTTGGGTATACAGGAAGAGCAAGGGATGGCTTTATTGGATTCTTTACTCGAACAGTGCCAAAGCCTGGATGAGATGATTCGTCAGATGGCGGCATAATTATAAGATTAAGTCATTATTATACCTACTAGGTGTTATTCTATAGGGTGTTTTACCCTATCTATTCGGCTCAATTGAGCATATCTAGGTTCAGGCTTCCACTGTGTCCATCAAGTACGTATAATGCGGCGTTTCGAATTACATATGTGTGTCGAGCTTGCAGTCAGTATGAGAGCCTTGTTGAAGGGTTCTGTAGCTCGAAACATAAAAGAATAGATTAGCGACAGCTCGCTATACTTGAGCGAATTACTTAATACCCCTATACATGCTTGAGTTTTTATTGTGTGGCGCTAGTAGGCTGTCGTTAGAAATAGATTCAATTTTTATCATTAGCTTTAGAATATTGGGAGCAATCCGTATATGAAATTAATTTTGTTAGGCGCACCAGGTGCAGGCAAGGGTACACAAGCTCAGTTTATGACTGAGAAATATGGTATTCCGCAAATCTCTACCGGGGATATGTTGCGTGCGGCTGTAAAGGCGGGCTCACCACTAGGTTTGAAGGTTAAAGAAGTCATGGCATCTGGCGGCCTGGTTTCTGATGAAACAATCATTGAATTGATTGAAGAGCGCATTCAACAGGATGACTGTGAGAACGGTTTCTTATTTGATGGTTTTCCTCGTACGATTCCGCAAGCTGAAGCGCTTAAAAAGCAAAAAATCATGATTGATGCGGTTGTTGAAATTGACGTGCCTGACGAAGAAATTGTTAGCCGTCTAAGTGGTCGTCGCGTGCATGAAGCAAGTGGTCGCGTATATCATGTTGATTACAATCCACCGAAGGTAGCGGGTAAAGATGATGAAACTGGCGATGCCTTGGTTCAGCGTGAAGACGATCAGGAAGAAACCGTTCGTAAGCGCTTAGGTGTATATCATTCGCAAACGGCTCCTCTTGTTGAGTATTATTCGTCTTGGGCTGATACCGGCGCAGATGAATCACCAAAATATGTGAAGGTTGATGGTGTTGGTGATATGGCTCAGATCAAACAGCAAATTGTTGATGGTTTAGACGCATAAGATAGACACTTCCTTCATTGTTCACTGAAACGGGCCTCTTTTTTAAGGGGCCTGTTGTTATTTACGACCCTCTTTATGCCAAAAATTCTTGCTTTAGATACTTCTTCTGATAATTGCTCTGCAGCATTGTGGAGTGAGCAAACAATGTATCAGGTGTGCGAAAAAGCCCCTCGAAGTCATACTCAGTTAATTTTACCTATGGTGAAAGACTGTTTGGGCCACGGTAAGTTAAAAGCTAAAAATCTGGATGCGCTTGCTTTTGGTTGTGGGCCAGGTTCGTTCACGGGTATTCGTATCGCGACTGGTATCGCGCAAGGCTTGGCCTACGGAAGTGACTGTCATATCTATGCCATATCTAATATCCAAGCTCTAGCCCTACAAAGCTATTTGAAGTACGGTATTTCTCAAGTGCTTGTAGCAATTGATGCACGTATGGATGAGGTGTATTGGGCTTGCTGCAAAGTGGAGAAACAGAGCAACGGGAACGAGGATCCTTATTATCGGGTGGAGACTTTGGGTATTGAAAATGTGACTAAACCTGAATTAGTGAGCTTGCCTGACGCGATCACGGATGGGCCTATTATTGGTGTCGGTAGTGGCTTTGACTACTCTGAACGTTTCCCTTCGGATGTAAAAGGGCATTTGGATAGTTTTGATGCTGAGATGAGACCAGAGGCTCATGCTATTTGTCAGCTGGCTCGTTATGCGCATTTTAAAGGTGTAGCAGGGCTACTAGAAGACGCGATGCCATCCTATGTCAGAAATACGGTTACATGGAAAAAACTGCCGGGTAGAGCCTAAGTGCTACTCGCTATATGGATTGATAGTTAAGGATTAAAAATGACTTGGTTTGAAGCAGTTATATTGGCACTTGTTCAGGGCTTGACGGAGTTTCTACCCATATCGAGCTCCGCTCACCTGATTTTGCCTTCACAAGTTTTGGGCTGGGAAGATCAAGGCTTGGCTTTTGATGTAGCGGTTCACGTTGGCACCTTGATGGCGATAGTCATTTATTTTCGTAGAGAAGTGATTCAACTGAGTGGCGCATGGTTCAAGAGCGTGTCGTTTAAAGAGCAGTCTAATGATGGTCGCTTGGCCTGGTTGATTATTCTGGCAACGATACCCGCAGGTTTGGCTGGTTTCCTTCTTAATGACTTTATAAGTGAAAACTTGCGTTCCACTGCCGTGATCGCGACGACAACAATAATATTTGGGCTTGCTTTATACGCTTCTGATCACTTTGGTTCTCGTAAGCTTAGCCTTAAAGATATAGACGTTAAAGCGGCCTTAGTCATAGGTTTTAGCCAGGCGTTAGCCTTGATTCCGGGAACATCCCGTTCAGGCATCACTATGACAGCGGCCTTGTTAATTGGTTTCAGTCGTGATGCTGCGGCTAGGTACTCATTTCTGCTTTCTATTCCTCTCATCACGGCAGCAGGCCTGCTTAAAACAAAAGAGTTGCTAGAAACGGGAACGAATGACGACTGGTTCTTGGTGGCGCTTGGGACTGGTGTTGCTTTTGTGAGCGCTTATGCCTGTATTCATTTGTTTTTACAGTTTCTAGAGCGCATAGGTTTTACACCGTTTGTTATTTACCGTTTACTGCTCGGTTTAGTATTACTAGCCTTAATGGCTTTTTCTGGCTAAAATAGAAACAATATACGTCTTATTTTGGATGGGTCGACCTTAATAGCTACTTAGAAGTATTATTATGAGAGGCCCTAAATAAAACTTCAGTATGACTAATTAAACAGGAGGGCAGTATGGAGTTATCAAATTCGTTAATTGCTGCGCCGGTCATACCTGAAGGTTTAAAGAAACCCTCTCAAGAAAGACCTAACCCTCAGGATAATGCTGATAGCCGAAGTAATGAGGCTAGAGTTGATGTCCCTCGCCGAATTGCTGCCCCTGAAGATTTAGAGCGCAAAAGCAATGAATTACAACAGAGTCGCGTTCAACGCCTTGATGCTCTGGACTCTGCTCCTCTTAAAGCGCAGCAAGCGCTTTCTACATATCAGCAAACTGAAGAGGCGGGGCGAGCCTATGAAGAAGGTGAGTTGGTTGGTCTCGACTTATTTGTCTGAATGAATTTATCTGATTTATGTGTTTACGCTTGCAGTGAAGAAGAAAGTACCTTAGCTGCTGCGTTTGCAAGCCGTCACCAACTACCATTCCTGTCAGGGGCTCCTATAGAGCCTAAACGCAATCTTCCCGAGCCTGTTCAGGCTTTTTCTTATATGCTTTACTATTGCGACGGAACAGTCTCGATTCTGCAACTTGGTAAAGGTGCTCCGGGGCCGGTTAGTGCTTCCTTTTTTGGTGGAAAAACAGGGCATAGACTTAAGTTTGGTGGTGGCAGGGGGCAGATGATTGCCAAGGCCGTAGGGCTAAATAAAGGTGTTACGCCTAAGGTACTCGATGCAACAGCAGGGCTGGGTAGAGACGCATTTGTTTTAGCGTCATTGGGCTGTCAGGTGACCATGCTAGAGCGCTCACCACTTATTGCCGAGTTATTGCGCGCTGCTTTGGCAGAGGCGGGTCATGAAACTGCTCAGCGTTTTGAAGAAACGGAAGAGATAAAGTCGATCATTGAACGAATGTCCTTAGTGGAATCTGACGCGACGACTTGGATGAACTCTCAACCAGAGAAGCTTGCTGATGTCATTTACTTGGACCCAATGTATCCGCATCGAGAAAAGTCGTCTTTAGTCAAAAAGGAAATGCGGCTGTTTCAAACGCTTGTAGGAGAAGATCTGGATGATGAGGCTTTATTAGAGGCGGCATTGTCTAAGGCTCGTTATCGAGTGGTGGTAAAGCGGCCGCGCAAGGGCGATGCAATAAAAGGAATTAAGCCGTCCCTTCAGTTAGTGGGTAAGAGTTGTCGTTATGATGTATATACCTTGAAAAGAATTGAGGATTTGGCCGACTAAACCTTATACTTGTCCAAATCTTATTCCTTGTTCTGGCAAAGACAATAATAAAATAAGCGCTATGACTGAGAAAACACGCCCTCTGTGGCATCCAACATTATGGCCATCCTGGTTAATCGTTTTTATTCTATATTGCCTCGCTTGGCTGCCGATGAACAAAAAGCATCAGTATGCAGAAAGCCTTGGGCGTTTCGTTTATCGACGCATGAAAAACCGTGGCAAGGTGACCCGGCAGAATATAGAGCTGTGTTTCCCCGAGCTTAGCAGTGACAAGCAAAATGAGATAATTGAAGGCAGTTTTATTTCTACTGCTGAAGGCTTGATTGAGATGCTGCAACTTTGGTGGCGAGATGTTACTCCGTATCTTGATACGATGACGGTGATTGGTAAAGAGCACCTATTAGACGCGCAGAACCGCGGCACCGGTGTTTTGTTGATAGGAGGCCACTTCGGTGTTATCGATATGACCTTGCCCTTGGTTGGGACTCAGCTTAAGCGACCTGGCTATATGTATCGCCCAAATAACGACCCCGTAATAGACTGGATGATCGAAAGTGGGCGTAACCGTAACTTTGATATTCAAAGCTTCAGTAAGTATCAATTAAAAGAGATGCTCGAGTTTATCAAGGGGGGCGGTGAGGTTTGGTATGCTCCTGATCAGGATTTCGGTAAACGCTGTGACCTATTTGTTCCTTTCTTTGGTGTTAGTACGGGTTGTATCTCTACACCAAGTTGGATTGCGCGTGAAACGGGAGCGACTGTTTTGCATGTCGCACCGTTTAGGCTACCAAATGGTCAATATGAAGTCATTTTCTCACCCGTTTTTGAAGGTTTTGGTGAGGACCCGCAAAAGGATGCGCAGCTGTGGAATCAGGCGCTAGAGGCAGCAATTAAGCGTCATCCTGAACAATATCTATGGCAGCATAAGCGCTTCAAAACCCGTCCTGATGGAGAAGGGCCAGTTTATCAGTAGTTGCCGCTATGAATAGGTATTGTGGAGTTCTGCGTATTCAAAACAAAGCTCTAGCCAATTTCGTATGCCAGGGCTTAGGTATTTGTCCTTATGTGTGATGATATAAAATTTTCGTTTGAAATCTCTCTGTGGTGTTTTTAAGGCAATTAGCGATGAGCGTTTGAAAGCATCGTTTAAGGTAACTTTCGACAAACACCCAATCCCCATACCTGACTCTACTGCCCGTTTGATGGCTTCGGTATGTTGTAGTTCGAGTTCAATATTAAGCTCATGAAGCACTCCCTGCATTGCATTATCGAATGCTTGCCGTGTTCCTGAACCTGCCTCTCTCAGAATCCATTTTGCTTTGCTTAGCTGTTGGTCACTAACGTGTGAAAGCGTACTTAGCTCAGATTTCGGGTCGCAGAAGACCACTAACTCATCATCCATCCAAGGCCTAATGTTTAAGTCGGGATGAGACACCTCGCCTTCGATTAGGCCCACATCGAGCTCAAAGTTTGCGACTTGCTCGGTAATTTTAGTTGTGTTGCCAACGCTTAGTGCTGCTTTAGCGGTCGGGAATTTACCTTTGAACTCTGAAAGAATGTGAATAGCCAGGTAGTTACCGATAGATAACGTGGCGCCAATATTTAGGTCCGCGCTAAGCTGGTTCTGCTGTAAGCTCAGCTCCAGGCTTTTTGCTTGGTCAATCAGTGTTTCTGCCTGCTTTCGAATTAATCTTCCGAAATCATTGAGTTGTAAGCGTTTACCAGCCCGATCAAATAGTTTTATATCAAACTGGCTTTCAAGATTCTTGAGTGACTCACTCGCAGCGGATTGAGACATATTTAGCGCTTCGGCAGCTAAAGTAATATTTTGAAAGTTAGCGGTCGCAATGAATACTTCAATTTGCTTGAGTGAATACTTCAATGATAAAGCCTTAGTTTAATAAATCGGAAAAACCGAATAAATATATATAATAAACCTGTTTTACAGATATGTTAGTTGGGCGTATTGTTTCTGGCAAGTTAAATTCAATTGGAGAAATCGTATGTCTGGCTTTATGAAAGAAACTGTCACGAGTGTGAAGCATTGGAATGAAACATTGTTTAGCTTTACGACCAGTCGTGATCCGTCTTTTCGTTTTAAGAATGGCCACTTTATTATGATGGGGCTTGAACACGAAGGTAAGCCCTTGATGCGTGCCTACAGTATTGCCAGTGCAAATTATGAGGAAGAGCTGGAGTTCTTTAGTATTAAAGTACCTGATGGTCCGTTGACATCTAAGCTTCAGAAAATAGAAGTGGGGGACCAGATACTGTTGAGTAAAAAACCGACTGGCACCTTGATTGTTGATAACTTACTGCCTGGCAGAAACCTATATTTGATTAGTACCGGTACTGGCTTGGCGCCTTTTATGAGTATCATCAAGGATCCGGAAACCTATGAATTATATGATAAAGTAATTCTAACGCACGGTACGAGATTTGTTTCAGAGCTGGCCTATCAAGAGCAAATCAAAAAGGAGCTTCCGGAAAATGAGTTTTTTGGTGAGTTTATCAAAGACAAGCTTATTTATTACCCAACCGTGACACGTGATGAGTTTGAAACTCAAGGTCGAATTACCGATGCGCTGGAGAGTGGCAAGCTTGTTAAAGACTTAGGGCTACCAGAGTTAAACCTTGATGATGATCGTTTTATGATTTGTGGTAGCCCAAGTATGCTTAAAGATACTTGTCGTATACTTGATGATATGGGCTTTGTTGAAGCGCGTCAGGGGAATGCCGGGCATTACGTAATCGAAAGAGCTTTTGTCGAGAGTTAGCCCTAAATAATACTCACTAATTGACTTCGTCTTCAGGCGGCTACGTGATGGGAGGGCAGTGATATTCATCTACTGTCAGCCCTTCTTCAACACTAAATAAATGAACGTCAAACCCCCACAAACGATGTATGTGCTTGAGTACTTCGTCTGTACTTTTACCCAAGGGGACTCGGCTGTTTGGTGTGTGCCTAAGGGTCAGTGATCGATCTCCTCTTAAATCAACATTCCACACCTGAATATCTGGTTCGCGCATACTCAGGTTATATTGCTGAGAGAGCTTTTCTCTAACATATCGATAACCTTGCTCATCATGTATTCCAGTTACTTCATAATGACTCTGCTGGTCATCATCACGAATTGCGAAGAGTTTTAAGTCCCGAATTACCTTAGGTGAAAGGAACTGTAGGATAAAGCTTTCATCTTTAAAGTTTCGCATGGCAAAATCGAGTGTTTCCAGCCAGTCTGTGCCCGCGATATCTGGGAACCATTGTCGATCTTCATCCGTAGGTTGTTGGCAGATACGTTTGATATCCTGAAACATGGCAAAACCAAGCGTATAAGGGTTGATGCCGCTGTACCATTGGCTATCAAAGGGAGGTTGATAGACCACCGCTGTGTGTGATTTTAAGAACTCGATAATAAAGCCTTCATTCACCAAACCTTTGTCATACATCGTATTCATGATGGTGTAGTGCCAAAAGCTTGCCCAACCCTCATTCATTACCTGAGTTTGTCTTTGCGGGTAGAAATACTGGGCAATTTTTCTCACGATACGTAGTACTTCCCGTTGCCATGGGGCAAGCATGGGGGCATTCTTCTCAAAGAAATAAAGCAGATTCTCCTGCGGTTCTTCAGGGTAGCGTTGATCTTTCTCGGCTTCTTCTTTGTCGCCGCTGACAGGAATGGTTCTCCACAGCTCATTAACTTGCTGCTGCAGATGGAACTCGCGCTCTTCTTGTCGTTTCAATTCTTCTTCAGCTGATATAGGAGCAGGGCGCTTATAACGGTCAACACCGTAATTCATTACTGCGTGGCAGGAGTCTAGAAAGGTTTCTACGGTATCGACGCCATAACGGCCTTCACACTTTGCAATATAGTTTTTGGCGAACAGAAGGTAGTCTATTATTGCGCTGGCATCGGTCCAGGTGCGGAACAGGTAGTTGCCTTTGAAAAAAGAGTTATGACCATATGATGCATGCGCGATGACTAAGGCCTGCATCATCAAGGTATTCTCTTCCATCAAGTAAGCGATACATGGGTTAGAGTTAATAACGATCTCATAGGCGAGCCCCATTTGGCCGCGCTTATAACCTTTTTCGTTTTGTAGGAACTGTTTCCCGTAAGACCAGTGATAATAGCCTAGAGGCATACCGACCGAGGAATAGGCATCGAGCATTTGCTCAGAGCTAATCACTTCAATTTGGTTAGGGTAGGTGTCTAGCTTATATTCTTTTGCTATGTCTGAAATGGCATCATCAAAGCGTTCTAGCTGTTCAAATGACCATTCCGAGCCAGTCGCAATATAACTCTTTTTACGCTCTTCATTTTGTTTGTTGTCTTTATCTGTCATGCCGGCTTCCTCTGAAATAATTCGTGGAAGACAGGGTAGATGTCACTCTCGTCTTTAATGTTTTGCATGGCGAAAGAGTCCTCAAACTCCTTAGCCAGTTTTTCATATTCATGCCACAGCATTTGATGATCTAGCTTAGTAATCTCAATGTAAGCAAAATATTGCACGAGAGGTAGAATATCGTCTTTCAAGAGCCTCGAGCACTTGGGTGAGTCATCGCTCCAGTTGTCACCATCGGAGGCTTGTGCGCAGTATATATTCCAGTCTGACGCAGGGTAACGCTTGTGGATGATTTCTCTAGTTAACTCCAATGCGCTAGAAACGATGGTCCCGCCTGTTTCCCGTGAATAGAAGAACTCCTCCTCGTCCACTTCCTTAGCGCTGGTATGGTGGCGAATAAAAACAACCTCAATTTTTTGATAATTTCGTTTTAGAAACATATAGAGCAAAATATAAAAACGTTTGGCGATGTCTTTATGCATGTGAGTCATGGAGCCCGAAACATCCATTAAGCAAAACATAACGGCGCTGGTGCTTGGGACGGGTTGCTTTATATGTTGGTTAAAGCGTAAGTCGAACTCATCAATCCAGGGGATGTTTTTGATTCGTTTTTTAAGCTTTGTGAGTTCTTCTTTTATCTCTTTGATTCGGGCATGTTGAATATCGTCTTCAGGGTCTAGCTTTTTAAGCTGCTCCTCTAATTCTTTTATTTTTTCTCGTGACTTGCCTGTGAGGGCTAGCCTTCTTCCATAGGCCTTTCTGAGAGAACGTACGATATTAATTTTTGAGGGATTGCCGGTATTGGTAAAACCTGCTCTTAGGTATTTATATGAGGTGGTATCCTTCAGCTGTTTTTTGACCAGGTTGGGTAGCTCCAGGTCTTCAAACATAAAGTCGAGAAACTCTTCCTGAGATATCTGAAAGACGAACTCGTCCATGCCTTCACCAGAGTCGCTCGCTTCTCCTTCACCCGCACCGCCTCCGCCGGCTCCACCAGGTGGTCTGGGGAGTTGGTCTCCGGTATTGAATTCTTTATTCCCGGGGTTAACTGCCTCGCGCACGCCACCTTGTCCGGAATTAAAAACCGGCTCGTCGAGGTCTTTGCTCGGGATGCTGATTTTTTCGCCGCGCTCCATATCGGTAATGCTGCGTTTTCCAACTGCATCGGAAACCGCTTTTTTGATATGTTCGCGATAACGGCGAAGAAAGCGCTCACGATTCACTGCGCTTTTATTCTTGCCATTAAGTCGGCGATCAATGATGTGACTGATACCCATAATACATCCTGGTTTCGGCGTGGCTCGGGGTGACCATGGCTATGGTTTAATGGTGCACCTTCTGGCTAAATCTATTGTATGGAAGAAGGGTTTAAACCCTTCTTCTGCTACTGTGATTTACGGACGCGTAAGTACCATTCCGCGAGTAAGCGAACCTGTTTCTTGGTATAACCGCGTTCAACCATACGCTCTACAAATTGCTCGTGTTTGTCTTTATCCTCATTTGAACTTTTTGCATTAAATGAAATGACAGGAAGTAAGTCTTCGGTATTTGAAAACATCTTCTTCTCGATGACAGATCGAAGTTTTTCATAACTCTGCCAGGAGGGGTTCTGCCCATTGTTGTTGGCACGTGCACGCAACATGAAATTAACAATTTCGTTACGGAAGTCTTTAGGGTTGCTGATGCCTGCTGGCTTTTCGATTTTCTCTAACTCTTCGTTGATAGCGGCCCGGTCAAATATCTCACCGGTTTCCGGGTCTCGATATTCCTGGTCCTGTATCCAAAAATCGGCGTAGGTAACATAACGATCAAATATATTCTGGCCATACTCTGAATAGGATTCTAGGTAGGCGGTCTGGATTTCCTTGCCAATAAACTCAACGTAATTGGGAGCAAGAAACTCCTTAATAAAACGCAAATAACTGTCAGCCGCTTCCTGTGGAAATTGCTCCTGTTCAATCTGCTTCTCTAATACATAAAGTAGATGTACAGGGTTTGCCGCAACTTCAGAAGTATCAAAGTTAAATACCTTGGATAGTATCTTGAAGGCAAAGCGGGTGGATAAACCATCCATGCCTTCGTTTACCCCGGCATTGTCCTTATATTCCTGAATCGATTTGGCTTTGGGGTCTGTGTCCTTAATGTTCTGGCCGTCATAAACTTTCATCTTCGAAAATATGCTGGAGTTTTCAGGTTCCCTTAACCTGGAAAGAACGGAGAACTCCGCAAGCATAGTCAGCGTATCAGGGGCACAAGGTGCTTGATTTAAGGAGCTATTCTTAAGTAGCTTATCGTATATTTTTATCTCTTCAGTTACCTTGAGGCAATAGGGAACTTTAACGATTGATATACGGTCCAGAAAGGCCTCGTTATTCTTATTGTTTCTAAAAGACTGCCATTCAGACTCGTTTGAGTGGGCAAGGATTACGCCTTCAAACGGAATGGCGCTCATACCCTCTGTCGAATTGTAATTACCTTCCTGGGTTGCAGTAAGTAGTGGGTGCAATACTTTAATGGGGGCTTTAAACATCTCTACAAACTCAAGAATACCTTGGTTAGCAAGACATAGACCGCCGCTGAAACTGTAGGCATCTGGGTCATCTTGCGAGTACTCTTCGAGCATTCGGATATTCACTTTACCGACTAATGAAGAGATATCCTGATTGTTTTCATCTCCGGGCTCGGTCTTAGCGACGGCTATCTGATCCAGAATTGAAGGCCAGATTTTTACTACCCTAAATTTGCTGATATCGCCGCCGAATTCGTGGAGCCGCTTAACCGCCCATGGAGACATAATGCTTCCCAAATAGCGATTTGCGATACCGTACTCTTTTTCGAGGATATCTGCATCTTCATCTGGGTCGAATAAGGATAGGGGGCTTTCATTTACGGGTGAGCCCTTGATGGCATAGAAGGGGGCTTTCTGCATCAGAGCTTTTAACTTTTCTGCTAATGATGACTTACCGCCCCCCACAGGACCTAATAGATAAAGTATTTGTTTCTTCTCTTCCAAACCCTGGGCTGCATGCTTGAAAAAAGAGACAATTTGCTCGACACATTCCTCCATGCCATAGAAATCTTTAAACTCGGGGTAATGCTTAATGACTTTGTTGGAGAAAATTCGGCTGAGACGAGGATCTTTGGAGGTATCGATGAGCTCAGGTTCACCAATCGCAATAAGCATGCGCTCGGCAGCGGTTGCGTAAGCGCTCGGATCGTTCTTACAGATTTCCAGGTATTCTTCCAGACTAAACTCTTCCTGCTGAGTCAGTTCGTATCTAGACTGGTAATGACTAAAAATACTCATAAGGCCCCCTAAAGGAAATATTTACCGCTCGAGCGGTATTACTTTACATATGTTCAGTATCCTGCTGCGTGTCTCTACATTACGATTAGTGAGTGCTAGGGAGATAACAAAACTGATCGCCGAAGTCATAGTCACAAGGTCGCAATATTTTTTAACTGGTTAATATTTGTTCTATGAGTCTAGACCAAATGGCTAAAGTTTTCTTTACTTGGAAGAAAATTTAAATGAATTGTCACAAAACATGACAATATAGAACTTAAGAAAGGGAGCAGCTAGCCGGTCAGGATAAACGATATATTTTTATGCCTGACCACCAGCAGAAGGGCTTAACGAAAATAAGATGAAAGCAGTTTAAAAGCGAATTTTTTCCTCGTCACTTAGGCCAAGATTGTCCCAAACTTTTAAGTTTGGTTCGGCTTGATTAAGTGTATAAAAATGTAGACCCGGAGCGCCAGCTTTTAACAACTGCTCACACATTTGACTTACCACTTCTTCACCAAACTTCTGAATGCTAACAGTATCATCGCCATAAGCTTCGAGCTGTTTTTTGATCCAGCGTGGAATTTCAGCACCGCACATGTCGCTAAAGCGAACCAAGCTGCTGTAGTTCGTGATAGGCATGATCCCAGGAACAATAGGAATATTGATGCCCATTTTTTCGCAGCGGTCTATAAAGTAGAAGTAGGAGTCTGCATTATAGAAATACTGTGTGATGGCACTGTTTGCCCCAGCGTCAACTTTCTTCTTAAAGTTAAGAAGGTCAGCTTCTGCAGAGGGTGCTTGTGGGTGAAACTCGGGGTAGGCCGCGACTTCAATGTTGAAGTGATCTCCGCTGTGCTTGCGGATAAACTCAACCAGCTCATTCGCATACTTTAACTCGCCGGCTGAACCCATTCCAGACGGTAGATCACCGCGCAAGGCAACGATTCTATTTACACCGTGCTCAATGTAATGATCAAGCAAAGAGGCGATGTTTTCAGTTGTAGAGCCAACGCATGAAAGGTGTGGGGCGGTTGATATGCCTTGGTCCTGTAGCTTTAACACTGTATCGATGGTGCGCTCTTGAGTAGAGCCCCCGGCACCATAGGTAACAGAAAAGAAATCGGGTTTGCGTCGAGCTAATTCATCTCTAACGACCTGCAACTTTTCCATACCAGCTTCAGTCTTTGGAGGAAAAAACTCAAAACTGAAGCGATGTTTAAATTGCTTTTGGCTGTGCATGATAATGTCTCTATTAAATTTGGATAGATGGAGGCGTGTATTGCGCTACGCCTCCACAGAGTATTAGTATTTGTATGATTCTGGCTTATATGGCCCATCAACATCCACGTTGATGTAGTCAGCTTGGTTCGTGGTCAATTGCGTGATGACACCACCAAAACCTTCAACCATGTCTTTAGCAACTTCTTCATCAAGTTTCTTTGGAAGTACTTTAACGTAGATGCTTTCCTTCTTCTCTGCTTCCATCAAGTTAGCGAATTTACGTTCATAAAGATAGATTTGGGCCAGTACCTGATTAGCGAATGAGCCATCCATAATTCGGCTAGGGTGACCCGTGGCATTACCCAGGTTAACCAAGCGACCTTCAGAAAGAAGAATCAAGTGATCATCAGCTCCCTTGTCACGATAAACCTTGTGAACCTGTGGCTTAATCTCGTCCCATTCCCAATTTTCACGCATATAAGCCGTGTCAATTTCATTATCGAAGTGGCCGATGTTACAAACAATAGCGCCATTCTTAAGTGTCTTAAGCATACTTGCATCACAGACATTGACGTTACCTGTCGTGGTAACAATCAGGTCGGTTGTTTCCATTAGTAGCTTGTTAATACCTTCTACAGAACCCGTGTTCACACCATCTAAATATGGTGAAACAACTTCAAAGCCATCCATGCAGGCTTGCATTGCACAGATTGGGTCGACTTCAGTAACTTTTACGATCATACCTTCCTGGCGCAATGAGGCAGCAGAGCCTTTGCCTACGTCGCCGTAGCCAATTACTAGTGCTTTTTTACCAGAGAGTAAGTGATCTGTACCACGTTTAATGGCATCATTTAATGAGTGGCGGCAGCCGTACTTATTATCGTTTTTGGATTTAGTTACAGCATCGTTAACGTTAATCGCTGGAACTTTTAGCTCACCTTTCGTCATCATTTCTAACAATCGGTGTACGCCTGTTGTTGTTTCTTCAGAAATACCGTGAATATCATTAAGCAGTGCAGGGTACTTGTTATGCACCATCTCAGTCAGGTCACCACCATCGTCAAGAATCATATTGGCATCCCAAACTTTGCTACCATCTTTTTCAGATAGTATGGTTTGCTCGATGCACCAAAGGAACTCTTCTTCTGTTTCACCTTTCCAGGCAAATACTGGAATACCCGCTGCTGCAATTGCCGCTGCTGCATGATCCTGAGTAGAGAAAATGTTACATGATGACCAGCGAACGTCAGCACCAAGGTCGACCAAAGTTTCGATTAGAACTGCTGTCTGGATTGTCATGTGGATACAACCCATGATTTTTGCACCAGCCAATGGTTGTGCTTCTTTATATTTTCTACGTAAAGCCATCAGTGCAGGCATTTCGCCTTCAGCGATTTGAATTTCTTTACGGCCCCAATCGGCTAGATTGATGTCGGCAACTTTATAATCTGTGAAGCTCATAATTATGTCCTGTCTTGTGGGCCGGATTGCTTTCCGGCCAACGTAATATTGAGTGCAGGCTGAAGTAGGTTCAGTCTGTCGTATTAGTAAAAATTACTGTCTTTAAACCTTTGCAGCTGCTTTCAAGGCATCGATCTTGTCAGTTTTTTCCCAGGTGAAAGCGGTGAAGGTCTTAGTTTTCTCTTCGCCGTTTTCCTTGTAACTATAGGTATGCTCAAAAGGTTCGCGTCCGAAATGTCCATAGGCAGCAGTAATTTGGTACATCGGATAAAGCAATTCTAGTTGATTCTGGATTGCATAAGGTCGAAGATCGAAAACTTCACGGATTATTTTCGCGAGCTCGATATCTGAAACTTTACCAGTTCCAAAAGTATTAACAGAAATAGAAGTTGGTTCAGCAACGCCGATAGCATAAGAAACCTGGATTTCACAACGATCAGCTAAACCCGCAGCAACGACGTTCTTGGCAACATAGCGGCCCATGTAAGCAGCAGAGCGGTCAACTTTTGAAGGGTCTTTTCCAGAGAATGCGCCGCCACCATGTCGTGCCATACCGCCGTAGGTATCAACGATAATCTTACGGCCTGTTAAGCCAGCATCACCGACTGGCCCACCAATTACAAAGTTGCCGGTTGGGTTGATGTGATACAAAGTATTGTCACTTAGCCACTCAGCAGGTAGAACAGGTTTGATAATGTTTTCTAATACTGCTTCACGCAAGTCTTCTAAAGAGATGCTAGGGTCGTGTTGCGTGGACAAAACCACAGCATCCACTTTTGGTGTTTCACCTTCGTAGTTGATGGTCACCTGAGACTTAGCATCTGGACGCAACCAGGGTAGTGTACCGTTCTGGCGAAGCTCAGATTGACGTTGTACCAATAGGTGTGCGTAATAAACGGGAGCGGGCATTAAGCTTGGTGTTTCATTTGTTGCGTAGCCGAACATTAGGCCTTGATCACCAGCACCCTGGTCTTCAGGTTTAGAGCGGTCAACTCCCATGTTGATATCGACTGACTGTTTACCTATGCCATTAAGTACCGCACACGTAGCGCCATCAAAGCCAACATCAGAGCTGTTATAGCCGATGCCAGTAATCACGTCTCGAACAATGTCTTCTAGGTCTACATAGCAGGAAGTAGTCACTTCTCCGGCAACAACGGCCATGCCGGTTTTAACTAGCGTTTCGACGGCAACACGGGCAAGTGGGTCGCGGGCAATGATAGCATCGAGTACTGCATCAGAGATCTGATCTGCAACCTTATCCGGGTGGCCTTCTGATACAGATTCAGAAGTAAATATACTGTATTCGCTCATAGTCGTTTCCTGCACAAATTAGTTAATACTGCTATTGATAGGTTTTATGAATTTTCGTAATTGAATTTGAAAGCCATTACGGAGGCCGATAAATGCATTTTTTTCTTCAATAAAGCCAGCACGTTCTGCCCAGCTAAGTAATTCTTGGGCTTCAAAGCCAAGCCAAAGGTCTCCACAGCTTTCACGAGCCCATTCCTGATTGTGGTGGGCTAAATCACAAATAACCAATGAACTGCCAGGCTTTAAAATTGCATAGACATCAATAAATATTTGAGCAGGGGCGGGAACATGATGTAAAACCATATTCATGACAGCTGCGTCTACTTGCGGCCTTTCGTTTTTGTTGCACAAGTTTTTATAGCTATGGGTATCGCCTAATTCAAAGGTAATGTTGTTCAAACCTTCACTTAGCGCAAAAGCACGCGCTTTATTTAGCATATCTTGAGAGTTATCGATGGCAATAACGGATTTATATGTCTCGCTAAGCGGGCGTAGAAAATGACCTTCTCCTGGCCCAAATTCAATAATGGTTTGTTCTGCTAGATTGGCGCGCTGCTCTTGCAGAAGAAGCTCAAAGCTTGCTTGCGCATATAAGCTATGTTTCGCAATAAGCTCTTGTTGTTCATGAAAGCGGTCTGCATTGCGCGAAAAAAATGCTTGCGATTGAACTGCACGTTGTTCCTGAATACATTTGATTTTGTCTTGTAGGCTTTGATCAAGCGGGCACTGGTCAACTAAGGAAAATAATTGTTCAGTAGTAGACTTTACTCGCTGTGAATCGAATGAGACTGGACGACGATAAAAGACGGCATTACCTTC
>NZ_LWFZ01001457.1:0-1159 GCF_001635225.1 Oleiphilus sp. HI0086 | reverse complement strand
TTCAATATATCGTTGGTGACTTTCTAGCAGGTGCTATTCCGTTTAACGTTGCACGTATGGTGCACACGAACTTGCTCATCGTTTGGCTATTATTTGGCTTTATGGGAGCAACTTACTACCTTGTCCCAGAAGAGAGTCAAACTGAACTGTATAGCCCATTGCTTGCCAAAATCCTGTTTTGGGTGTTTGCCGCAGCCGGCGTTGCGACCATTCTAGGTTATTTGCTAGTGCCTTATAGCACCTTGGCAGATATTACTTTTAATGAACTCTTACCGACCATGGGGCGAGAATTCCTTGAACAACCGACGATTACTAAAATTGGTATTGTCATCGTTTGTCTCGGGTTCATCTTCAATGTAGGTATGACCATCCTTAAGGGCCGCAAAACAGTGATCAACATGGTATTGATTACAGGTCTGATTGGTTTGGCAGTGTTCTTCTTATTCTCTTTCTATAACCCAGGTAACTTGGTTCTTGATAAGTTCTTCTGGTGGTGGGTTGTTCACCTATGGGTTGAAGGTGTTTGGGAATTGATCATGGGTGCTATTTTGGCTTATACCTTGATCAAAGTGACTGGCGTTGACCGTGAGATAATAGAGAAGTGGTTGTATGTGATTATTGCTTTAGCACTGATTACCGGCCTGATAGGAATGGGGCACCACTACTTCTGGATCGGCCCGGGTGAGTACTGGTTGTGGCTGGGTTCTATCTTCTCAGCGCTTGAACCAATTCCTTTCTTCATGATGGTTGTGTTCGCATTCAAGATGGTTCGTGAACGTCGTCATGAGCATGGCAACCAGATAGCATTGACTTGGGCTTTAGGTACTTCGGTAATGGCGTTCTTGGGCGCAGGTGTATGGGGCTTCATTCATACGCTAGCACCGGTGAACTATTTTACACACGGTTCGCAGATTACTGCAGCTCACGGACATCTAGCATTCTTTGGGGCTTACTCAATGATTGTGATGACGATAATGTCCTATTCAATGCCAATTATGCGTGGTCGCCCTCACGGCAACTGTGAAAGAGCACAGAGATTGGAGCGTATGTCGTTCTGGACAATGTGTATCGCAATGTGCGGTATTACTTTGGCATTAACAGTGGCGGGCGTCTGGCAGATTATTCTCCAGCGTTTACCAGATGACGCAAATGCTCTGAG
>NZ_LWFZ01001456.1:0-767 GCF_001635225.1 Oleiphilus sp. HI0086 | reverse complement strand
AAAGCTCGTTAACGAGAGCGATGTTGACGTCACGCTGGGTGTTTTCAATAACTTTTGCGGCTTCAGCTACACGAATAGAAGCTGCTTTGTGCGTGCCGGCAACGATGATGCTTTTATAAAGGTCATCAATAAAAGTTGCCGCTTCGGGCGTTGAGCCAGAGGTAACTTTGAGAATGTTCGTGACACGGTGTTCTTTATCGCCAGGATTGATTCGTTCCGGGCTGTATCCCGCAAAGAAATCTTCATTTAGCTTCAAACCAGAGCCTTGCTCGATTAGTGGTAAACAGTCTTCTTCGGTTGCACCCGGGTAAACAGTCGACTCGTAAATAACGTAATCGCCCTTTTTGACTACTTTGCCAAGCATCTCGCTCGCTTTGATTAGCGGCGTTAGGTTTGGTGTTTTGTAGTCATCGATCGGTGTAGGAACTGTGACGATATAGACTGTAGCATTCTTGATATCATCGAGCTGAGTAGTAAACGTGAGATGAGTACTCTCGGCAAGCTCTTCAGATGAGCACTCGAGTGTGCTATCAACACCTTCGCGTAACTCGTTGATGCGATCTTCTTTGATGTCAAACCCTATGGTTGGGAATTTCTTCCCAAATTCGACTGCCAGTGGCAGACCTACATAGCCCTGTCCGATAATGCAAATTTGTGTATTTGTTTCCATGGTCTCTCGATCTTTCATCAATAAATAAAAACTTTGCGCCGACTGTTTACAAATGACTTACAATGAACGCTTAAAAAAGGTGACGGATTATTGCATA
>NZ_LWFZ01001455.1:0-832 GCF_001635225.1 Oleiphilus sp. HI0086 | reverse complement strand
TCGAGTTGTAGAAATTCCGCGACTTATCTGGCTGATAATTTTACACGGCATTATTTTACGCATACGTCCAAAAAAGTCGGCTAAAGCCTATGCCTCGGTTTGGACGGAGCATGGTTCACCATTGCTTTCGCACACACAAGAGCAGGCAAAAGCCTTAAGCAAGAGGCTAGAAACCAAATGGGGTGACAAGCTTGTTACCAAGTTTGCGATGCGTTACGGCAACCCTTCCATCGACAAGGTAATGAATTCAATGCTAGAAGAAGGTGCTCGACGCTTAGTGATCCTTCCCTTGTATCCTCAATACTCAGGTGCGACTGCCGGTTCCACCTTTGACGCGATCTCTACAGAACTAACAGCGCGTCGCTGGGTGCCTGAACTCCGCTTTATAAATTCTTATCACGACCATCCGCTGTATATCAAAGCAATGGCCGATAAAATAAAACAGTTTTGGTCTGAGAACGGCCAGGCTGACAAGCTCATGCTATCTTTTCATGGTGTCCCCAAACGATACTTAGAGTTAGGTGACCCATACTACTGTCATTGCCAAGTCACTTCTCGACTATTAACTGAAGCGCTGGATATTGATGCGGATAAAGTTATCACAAGCTTTCAGTCGCGTTTTGGTAAAGCTGAGTGGCTTAAACCGTATACCGACCACACCTTGAAATCACTCCCCGATAAAGGCGTCTCATCTGTTCAAGTATTTTGCCCTGGTTTTTCATCAGACTGTTTAGAAACGCTTGAGGAAATTGCCGTGGAAAATCGAGATTATTTTCTAGAAGCCGGCGGACAAAGTTATCAGTATATCCCTGCGTTAAACTCAGATAGGAGC
>NZ_LWFZ01001454.1:0-890 GCF_001635225.1 Oleiphilus sp. HI0086 | reverse complement strand
CCAAAATCAATTAACTTGCGCCGCTCTTTACCCGCAATACACCAATGACTAATTTCATGTAATGCGCTTGAGAAGTAATCAAACCTTGAAATAACCTGGCATAAACCACCCGTCTCCGAGGCTGGCAGATAGAGAGGTTCATCAGCCCCCACCACCAACTCAGTACCTTCGAGAGTTATAAACAAGTTATTGAAAATTCTAACTAATTCTGTGACATCAGCAAATGCTGTATCAACGAGCTTATTTTCACAGCTGGACTGGGTGCGCTGTTGTTCAGTATTTACCACCGGATTAACAATCCTTCTTACGACCAATCAAACTTTTGCAGCCTGGGAATATCTAATCGAATATTAATCTTCAAGCCCACAAAAGCGACTTATAATGGCATGATTACGAATTTATACAAATCTATTGCCTCTTATCGTTCTATTTAACAGTTTTGATTGAACCAACACAGTAGATTTATATCTAAAGTGCAATATATGCAATCGCAAGGTTTTGAACCAGTATGAGAAATATCCTATTAGTTATTATCTACCTAACTCTTGGAACATTCACCTCCGACGCATATTCCTCTGGCGGTACTAGTTTTTCTAGCTCAGATAGCAAGGGATTATTTGAATCAAGCCAGAATGAGTTCCTAAAGGTTGATGAGGCATTCAAATTTCGCTCATCGCCTACAGACAATGGTTTAAAGCTGTCTTGGGAAATAGCTGACGGCTACTATTTATACAAAGAACGCTTCAAATTCCGCCTTGTCGATAAGTCATTAGAACCTCTGGTAAAGCTTGGCCCTCCCGAATTTTCTAGCCAGGGAAAGCCTAAACAGGATGATTACTTTGGCTTGGTTCATGCGTTCTATAAGCACGTTGAAATTGCTCTTCCTATTG
>NZ_LWFZ01001453.1:0-996 GCF_001635225.1 Oleiphilus sp. HI0086 | reverse complement strand
TTATATCTACAGCTCTTTCGCTGAGATAGGCATCATTCATCATTTCAAAATGACGTGCATATTCACTAATGGTATTTTTTAATGCGGTTTGGGCAGACTTCCCGGCTTTTATCTGGGTGATCACTTCTCCTGCCAGAGCATTGTCATCCAACATACCAAGATAGACATCAAACAAAGCTTGTTCTTCAGGCCTTAACTGGGTAGATAAACGCTCACCGACGCTTTGAATATCTTTACGGACGGACTCAACCGCATTTTCAAATGAAATGATATCATCATCAATATTTTCAGCACTTCTATCAGGCACCGCATCCAGGTCGGCAAGCGGAAAAACAACAACACTGCGACCAATCGCAACGCCTGGTGCACCAGCGATACCCTTGAAGGCGATATCCTGCGCTACTTTCCCACTCTCAGAAACTGACTCAATTGCTTTAGTTGCTTCTGAATGCGCTATAACGCTCGCCAGCTGTGCAGAAACCGTAACTAGAAAAGCTTCTTCACCTTCATCAAACTTACGCAGGTTACTGGCTTCCTGAACAACCAATACACCCAATACCTTTTTATGATGAATGATTGGAACACCAAGAAAGCTTGTAAAACGCTCTTCTCCCGTTTCAGGCAAATAGCGGTAGCGTTCATGCTGCTGGGCATCTTCGAGGTTTATCGGCTCTTCCCTAACACCAACCAAACCAACCAGACCCTCTGAATAACCCAAGCTCACGTTCCCGATCGCATCTTCCCGCAAGCCACGAGAGGCACGCAAGACATAACGATTTTCTGCCGGATCAAGAAGATAGATGGAACATACTTCCGTACTCATAGCCTCCTGAACGCGACTGACAATAATATTCAGTGCTTCCTCAAGACTAGCGGCACTATTCACTTCCTGAACAATACTGCGAAGTATGCTTAGCATTTAATACCCTTTATATTATGCCCACGTTTCCAATAGGTGGCTTAGTTCTTAAATAAGTCAGTTGATAACTCTTTCAT
>NZ_LWFZ01001452.1:0-1163 GCF_001635225.1 Oleiphilus sp. HI0086 | reverse complement strand
TAATTACTAAAACTGACCTAAGCCAGATGAAAAGCGGCAGCGTGATCGTAGATGTGGCGATAGACCAAGGTGGATGTATTGAAACCTCAAAACCTACAACTCATGAAAAGCCAGTATTCACAATAAATAATGTCGTACATTATTGCGTCGCCAATATGCCCGGAGCCGTTGCACGAAGTTCAACTCTAGCTTTAACGAACGCTACAGCGCCTTACGTAATCGAGCTTGCTAATAGAGGTTGTCGTAAAGCACTGGAAACGAACCCGGGCTTTATGAAAGGTCTGAATATTGTTAATGGGGAGCTCTGTAACAAGAACGTTGCCGAGGCACAAAACCTAAAAAGCATTTCTCTTGAAAATGCGCTTAATAAGCTTTGATTCCTTATAGCAGCATAAGCTGATTCGCCGACATTAAGTAAATACTCGCAAGCCATCCAGAATAAACTGGATTGCCAGTGCAGCTAAGATCATTCCTAAAAAACGTTTTAATACTTCATCACCTATCGCACCAACCAGGCGTTTAACATTGCCCGAAAAAATCATCAGAATACAGGTTAGCGTGCTGATAGATACAATGGCAAACATCACAGAAAGCTGGCCCAAAGCCGAACTAGTCGAAGAAAACAACAAAATACTTACTGTTAAAGAGCCAGGCCCCGCAAGTAGCGGTATGGACAATGGGAAAACCGATATATCTCTGCCATTCCCGCTGCCAGCGAAAGACAAACTACTGGTAACCATACGAAACGCCGTATAAAACAAAAGCACGCCACCGGATATCTTGAATGCATGAATACTAATCGCAAGCTTACTTAAAAGGAGTTCACCAAAATTGCCAAACAATACTAGTAGCATCGTGGAAATAAGACAGGCCTTGAAAGCGATCAACTTTCGACCTGAACCACTTTCAAGCAAAGAATGGAAAATTAAAGCCATTCCAATCGGATCGATGATCACAAATAGAGCAACCAACGCTCCAACATATACACTTATATCCATAAGAATCTCATAAAAGGACTTACTATCACTATAGTATTGAATCGTGCCAAGCGCGAAAGATACTTTCTCTAAAGCGAAAAGGCTTAATTTTTTTGTATGTGATAAATCAATCCCTATATATTTTATTGCCCTTTAATCCTGATTTAAAAAGACCCGCAGCGTAAT
>NZ_LWFZ01001451.1:0-884 GCF_001635225.1 Oleiphilus sp. HI0086 | reverse complement strand
TTGCCGGCGATATATTTGATACCGGGGCTCCACCTAGCTATGCTCGCGAACTTTATCACAAGTTTGTGATTGACTTTAGTGAAGCGACAAACAAGGCTGTGCCTCTCGTTATTGTTGCCGGAAATCATGATTCTGTCGCCATGCTTGAAGAAACCTCTGACTTGCTTGCGCACTTCAACACGCATGTAATTTCTTCTGCAAACGAGAATACCTACGAGCAACAGCTATTGCCCCTGACAGGCGCTGCTGGTGAAATAAAGGGAATTATATGTGCCGTTCCATTTCTAAGAGCTAGAGACCTGGTTGGTAGTCATTCCGGTTCGACAGGGAAGGAAAAGCAACGAGATTTACAAGATGCGATAAAGCGGCACTATCAGGTGCTTTATCGTAAGGCCCTGGGTTTAAGAGATATTAATGATTCAAAGATCCCGATTATTATGACAGGGCACTTAACAGTCGTCGGCGCACGCACAAGTGAATCGGTCAGGGATATTTATATCGGTACCTTGGAGGCGTTTTCAGCAACATCCTTTCCCTCGGCAGATTACATTGCCCTGGGACATATCCATAAGCAGCAGCAAATTAAGGGCAATGGCAATATCTACTATAGTGGTTCGCCAATTCCGCTTAGCTTTGACGAGCTAAACCAGAAAAAGTCAGTGCAAGTGGTAGAGTTTGATGAGGCTGGTGTGACGGTGGATGCCATTGAAGTACCGGTTTTTCAGCAGCTGTACAAAATAAAAGGAAACCTCGAGGAGATTAGCGCTAAACTTTCAGAGTTGAAGGGCGGTCGTGATGGCAGTGCTTATTGTTCAGAAAGCAATGGTGACCTTAGTGAGACTATTTGGCTTGAGGTAGAAGTTGAAGAACAGGATTATCTTGAA
>NZ_LWFZ01001450.1:0-686 GCF_001635225.1 Oleiphilus sp. HI0086 | reverse complement strand
TTGTCAGAGCCCAGCTCAAGTATTCAACTGTGACTTTGTGAGGGTGGGCGATTGCTATGGCTGTGCCATTCTTCTTTGCTAGTTCGACTAGCTTGATAAACTGAGCTTGAACAAATTTTCGGGTTTGAAAATGGTCAAGAAAAACATCCCGGCTTATGTTAGGGATTTGGTGCGCTGCGGCAATTTTGGCGGCAACCGAGTTGGCAGAGGTGCGACTATCCAAGAAAAAGAAGGGGTGCTGTTTAACCGTTTCCATTACCCACTCCATAACCTTGTTTTGAGTTGTCAACTGACTGCCCATATGGTTATTCAGGCCTACCATATGCGGAATCGAGATAAAGCTTTTTCGCAAGGTTTGCTTAATTTGCATCTCACTCATGCTTTCGGTTAAACCGCCCTTACCGAGCTTAATCCCAAGCTTATTTTGCATGGGCGAGTGGAGCATGATTTCCTTGCCATTCTCTTTAGCTCTTTCGATTAGGGCTCGTGTATGGCGTCTTTCTGGTAGAAAAGACAAAGTAAGGGGGTAGGGTAGGTCAATTAATCGGGAGCCGTTCTCCAGGTGATTCCCCATATCGTCAATGACGATCGCGATGGTCGGTTGCTGCTTTAGTTCTGCAGCAACGGGAAAAGCAAGCACGACAGTAGTCAGGATAAAGGTGACTACTGTACTGAGCTTGAGGAGA
>NZ_LWFZ01001449.1:0-663 GCF_001635225.1 Oleiphilus sp. HI0086 | reverse complement strand
TCGTTTTTTAATCGCTACTCAAAAAGAAACTCCAGCTGACGCTGAAGTCATCAGCCATCAGCTAATGCTTCGTGCAGGCTTGATTCGTAAACTCGCATCAGGTTTATACAACTGGATGCCCATGGGTTTAAGAGTGCTACGTAAAGTAGAAGCGATTGTTCGTGAGGAAATGGATAAGGCTGGCGGACAAGAACTTTCTATGCCTGTTGTTCAGCCTGCAGAACTTTGGGAAGAGTCTGGTCGCTGGCAGCAATATGGCGGTGAGTTATTGCGTATCAAAGATCGTCACCAACGAGACTTTTGCCTCGGCCCTACGCATGAAGAAGTGATCACCGACCTGGCTCGCAATGAACTGAGCAGCTATAAGCAATTACCGGCAAACTTTTATCAGATCCAGACAAAATTTAGAGACGAGCGCCGCCCGCGCTTTGGTGTGATGCGTGCCCGTGAGTTTTTAATGAAAGATGCCTACTCTTTCCATGCGACTCAGGATTCTCTGGACGAGACCTATGAACTCATGTACGACACCTACACCAATATATTTACGCGTCTTGGTCTAGACTTCCGCGCTGTGCAGGCTGACTCAGGCAGCATCGGCGGCAATGCTTCACATGAATTCCATGTGCTGGCCGATTCAGGTGAAGACGATATCGCTTTCAGCAC
>NZ_LWFZ01001448.1:0-758 GCF_001635225.1 Oleiphilus sp. HI0086 | reverse complement strand
CTAAGCAGGAATACAAGCGAGAAGCATTTGTTCTATTTGAATCGATGCTGGGCAATTTGAAAAATGACGTGGTACGTGTGACCAGTCACGTGAAGATTCAGACTCAAGACGAGGCTGAAGAGCTAGAGCGACGCAGACAGCAAGAGCTAGAACAGCAATTGGGCCGGGCAAAGACTGAACATGCAGATGCCAATGCAGCCGGTAGTGAAGGTGGCTCGGCTCCGGCGGCTGAAGAAAAGCAGGCCCCTGTGACGCGAGAAGGCCGTAAAGTAGGGCGTAATGAGCCTTGCCCATGTGGCTCGGGCAAGAAGTATAAGCAGTGCCACGGTAAGGTTTCATAGCCTTACTGTTAGTAAATATTTTAATTGGAAGGAATTATGGCTGTTGGTAAGGGTGATTTACCTGCCTTTTTTGACATAGACGGTGCGCGTATCGGTGTTGTTGAGGCTGGTATCAAAACAGAGGGTCGTAAAGACCTGGTTTTGATCGAGCTGGCTCAGGGGAGCACCTGTTCAGGCGTTTTTACAAAGAATGCTTTTTGCGCTGCACCGGTTCAGCTCTGTAAAGCGCACTTGGCGACAGGTAGCTTTGCTCAGGCTTCAAATGCCTATTTAGTGGTGAATACCGGTAATGCCAATGCAGGCACGGGTAAGCAGGGTATGGATGATGCTTTGCAAAGTTGTGCTGCTATAGCTGAACAGTTTGGTGTTGCGCGAGAACAAGTGTTGCCCTTTTCAACCGGTGTTATTGGTGAAAAA
>NZ_LWFZ01001447.1:0-6704 GCF_001635225.1 Oleiphilus sp. HI0086 | reverse complement strand
CATTGCCCCACTTGGCATTGGCAGTAGAGCGCCCGCGGCGCATGTTTGATGTGTCGACAACGTCGTCATGTAATAATGTGGCTGTATGCAAAAACTCGATAATAGTGGCTAGTTTGCATTGATCCTGACTAGCTTCCCCTAAGGCTCTGCTGGTAAGAAGGACTAGTAAGGGGCGCATACGCTTACCACCGCTTTCGACGATATATTGCGCAATTTTTTCTACTAAGGGGACATCTGAAGATAACTGGGAAGTGATAAACTGGTTTACTTCACTGAAGTCTTTTTCAACGCTGTCGTAGATTGCCTGAATTTGCATATTGAATATCTTAAAATAGAGCCGACTAAAATTGGCTGACATGCTAGGGGGGCTGTGCTTGTCTGTCAAGAATTACTATCCGCCATACAATAATTAAAGTCTTGTTTTGGCTAGAATGTGCTTGCAACACTTGGTTGAATAAAATACAATTGCGCGCCCTAAAAGTCATGGGTGTTCTCAGTGATAGGGTTGCCAAAGAGCTTCCTTTAGAAACTGGAGATCAGATTTTTCAAAAAACTGTAAATATCAGTTTGGGGAAAATTGGTCGTAAGTAACACATGCGGGTAGAAAGTGAGGCCGGAGATTTAGTTCTCAATATATAGGTCTTGGTAAGTTTGATTCATCTGGGTAATGCTTATTATTAGCCGAAGTTCAGGTGTGTTAGGCGATATGAAAAATTTGGAGAAAACCAAATGTACGCAGTTATTGTAAGCGGTGGTAAGCAGCACCGTGTCACCGAAGGTGAAGTGTTAAAGCTGGAAAAAATTGAAGTTGAAACAGGTGGGACGGTTGAATTTGACCGTGTATTACTTGTTGCAAATGGCGACGATGTTAAAGTTGGCGCGCCAAATGTTGAGGGTGCAAAAGTAACGGCTGAGGTTGTTGATCATGGTCGTCACGAGAAGGTACGTATCTTGAAGTTCAAGCGTCGTAAGCACCACATGAAGAGAATGGGTCACCGTCAGTGGTATACTGAGGTGAAAATTACTGGAATTAAAGGCTAACACTGAGTTTATGGTCGCTCTCAGGAGCAATTAAACCGGTTTAGATACGAACAGACAATAGGAGTAGGATAATGGCTCATAAGAAGGCGGGTGGTAGTACCCGTAACGGTCGCGATTCGGAGTCGAAACGTTTAGGTGTTAAGCGATTCGGTGGTGAAGTAGTTAAAGCAGGCAACATTATTGTGCGTCAACGTGGTACACGTTTCCACGCAGGCGATAATGTTGGTTGTGGTAAGGATCATACATTGTTTGCAACATCTGGTGGTGTTGTGAAGTTTGTAACAAAAGGTCCTTTGAACCGCAAATATGTGACGGTTGAAGCTGCGGAGTAAGCAGTCGTTACGGATTTGGAAAAGGCTCCGCTGTGCGGAGCTTTTTTTTTGCAATTTATTTGCTGATCGACTTTATTTTCCTTATAGGGTCAAATGTTGGTCGTTGGGTACTAATCTAAGGGGTGTGCAATGAAGTTTGTTGATGAAGCGACAATTGGAGTAGAGGCTGGTAAAGGTGGTAACGGTTGCTTGAGCTTTCGTCGAGAGAAGTACATTCCGAAGGGTGGGCCTGATGGTGGAGATGGCGGAGACGGCGGTTCAGTTATTCTGGTGGCAAGTGAGTCGCTGAATACTTTGGTCGATTATCGTTATGTCAGGCATTATCGCGCTCAATCTGGTGAGCAGGGTGCCGGGCGTAATTGTACTGGAGCAAAGGGTGAGAGTTTGTTTCTTCAGGTTCCGGTAGGGACTTCAGTTATCGACACGGACACTGAAGAAGTGCTAGGGGATTTGACTGAGATCGGGCAAGAGCTCATCGTGGCGCAAGGTGGCTTTCATGGTTTGGGTAACACTCGTTTCAAATCCAGTGTGAATAGAGCGCCCCGTCAGACAACTAAAGGGAGTGAAGGTGAGTCACGTAGCCTGCGTTTGGAGTTGAAGGTGTTGGCGGATGTAGGTTTGCTTGGTATGCCTAATGCAGGTAAGTCTACGCTGATTCGTTCAATTTCTGCAGCTAAGCCTAAAGTGGCTAATTACCCCTTCACAACGTTAGTACCTAATTTGGGTGTAGTGCGTGTTGAAGAGCATAAGAGTTTTGTGGTTGCTGATATTCCAGGCTTGATTGAGGGTGCTGCAGAAGGAGCGGGCCTTGGTGTTCGTTTTCTGAAGCATTTGGTAAGAACTCGTCTGTTGCTTCATGTTGTTGATATGGCGCCTTACGATGGCTCAGATCCGGCTCAGGTGGTGCAGGCGATAGCGGCTGAGTTGGAAAAGTTTAGCCCTACCTTGGCTTCCCGGGATCGCTGGCTGGTTCTGAATAAGCTTGATTTATTGCCAGAAGAAGATCGTAAGGCTATATGCGAGAAATTAGTAGAAGCGTTAAATTGGACGGGGCCCGTTTATCAGGTGTCGGCAATTAAGTCTGCTGGTCTAGCGAACTTGTGTCGGGATATCATGACATGGATTGATGAGAAGAATGCGGCTGAGGCAGCTGATGAAGCCTTAGCTGAGCAGGAGCAATTGATTAAGGATAAGATGCATCAGGAAGCTAGAGATAATCTAGAGGCTCTGAAGGCGGCTCGCAAGGCTAAGCGCCTGGCAGGTGAGGAGCTGGATGACGATTTTGATGACGGCGATGACGATGATGGTGTTGAAGTGGTATATGCTCAGTAGTGTGGTGAGTGGTTTTGTGGTGGGCGATAGGGTTGTATCAATATGACTGAGTGTACTGGGCGCGCTGAGCTAAGTCGTGCAAACCGTTGGGTTGTGAAAATCGGCAGTGCATTGCTGACTGATGATGGTAAGGGCTTGGCTCGAGAGTCTATCGGTGACTGGGTGGCGCAGTTGTCTAAGTTGCATCGTCAGGGGCTTGAAATTATTTTAGTGTCTTCCGGATCTGTGGCGGAAGGTATGGCGCGCTTGGGGATGAGCGAGCGTCCTCAGGAGTTACACTTGCTGCAAGCTGCGGCTGCGGTCGGGCAAATGGGTTTGGTTCAGGCCTATGAAGAAGAGTTCCAAAAGCATGGCTTGCATACAGCTCAAGTCTTGTTGACGCACGATGATCTGTCTAACCGCAAGCGCTACTTGAATGCTAGAAGTACCGTTCGTTCAATTGTTGAGTTGGGTGCCATTCCAATTATCAACGAAAATGATACGGTTGTGACGGATGAGATTCGTTTTGGTGATAATGATACCTTGGGGGCTTTGGTTGCCAACTTGGTTGAGGCTGATGGCCTGATAATTTTAACGGATCAGGCGGGGATGTTTGATAAGGATCCGCGTCGAAATGCTGATGCGCAAATGTTGACTCAGGTATTGGCCTCAGATGAGCGGCTAGAGGAGATGGCTTCCGGTGGTGCAGGTGCGCTAGGGCGTGGTGGAATGGCGACCAAGGTGCGAGCAGCCCGTTTGGCGGCGCGTTCCGGTGCTTATAGTGTGATTGTTGGTGGCAAGATAGAAAGTGTTTTGTTGCGCTTAAGAGCGGCAGAGGATTTGGGTACTATGATGCTGCCTTCAACCTCAAGACAAGTTGCGCGTAAGCAATGGTTGGCAGGGCATCTCCAGACAGCAGGTAATTTGGTGCTTGATGATGGGGCTGTGGCAGTGCTAGAGCGTGGTGGTAAAAGTTTACTGTCTGTCGGGGTTGTTTCGGCAAGTGGTCGTTTCAAGCGTGGTGATATGGTCTCGTGCAAAGATAGTTCTGGCAGGGAATTTGCGCGAGGCTTAGTAAATTATGATGCGCCAGATGCGAAGAGGATTCTAGGTAAGTCGAGTGACGAAATCTTATCGATTCTAGGCTTTTGCCATGAAGCTGAGCTTATTCATCGTGATAATCTTGTGTTGCTTTGAGATGCTAAACTTCAGGCATAAAAAAACCGGCGTTTGCCGGTTTTTTTATGCCTGAGAGCGAAGCTTAAGCTTTAAGGGCTTTAACTTGTGCGTTCAGGTTGCTCTTGATGCGAGCGGCGCGGTTTTTAGGGAAGATACCCTTGTTTACCATGCCGTCGATAATTGGCTGAGCAGTTAGGAAAGCTGCTTGTGCGTTATCGTAGTTTCCGCCAGCAATTTCAGCGTCTACTTTTTTGATGTAAGTTCTAACCATTGAACGTTGGCTAGCATTGTGTTGGCGGCGTTTCTCTTGCTGACGCGCGCGCTTTTTTGAAGATGGGGAGTTGGCCACCGTGTTGCTCCTAAATTTCGCGGATTACTAAAAAATTAACTGGGAGCGCTTACACTTGATGTTGCTGAAAAGTGCTCGATCCCAGTTCATATAAAAATGACGCGAGACTATGCCGTTTTATTAGTCCTTTGTCAATAGTCTATGCTTAGACTTACTTGCTTTACTTAAGCGACCATTTTATTCAGCAGGTTTTCACATACCTTCTGGTTCATATACTTGGGCACTGGGTAGTTAAGATGTGCTTCTTCAAGAGCTGATTTGGCAATCTTTGGGATGTCCTCGGTCTTAAGGTCGCCAAGTTGCTCAGGGATGTCAAAGCTTTTGAGCATTTCACGAATTCGCTGAATAAACTTATCGGCAAGTTCCCTGTTGCTTTCTTTACCTTCTTTTAGCCCGCTTACTTCCGCGAGCTTGGCAAGACGTTCTGTAATTTCATCTTTTGAATAATCCAGAACATGCGGTAGGACAATCGAGTTGGCCAAACCGTGTGGTGTAGAGTAATACGCACCAAAGTTGTGGGCGATGGCGTGAACATAGCCTACGCTCGCTTTGGTGAAAGCCAGGCCGGCATAGTAAGACGCCATAGCCATATTTTGTCGAGCTTCCAGGTTGCTGCCATCTTTCACTGCTGTTTCAAGATTTTCCATGATTAGACGTGTAGCAGCTGTTCCGTAAGCGTCGGTCTCATCGGTAGCATTAACTGAAATGTAAGACTCAATCGCATGAGTCAGTGCGTCCATTCCGGTTGCAGCCGTCACTGCAGCAGGTAGGCCTAGCATCATTGCGCCGTCTAAAGCGGCCATCATGGGTACCAGTTTAGGGTCAATGATAGGTGTCTTTTGATGGGTTTCAGGGTCTGATACGACAGACACGATGGTTACTTCTGAGCCAGTGCCTGCAGTTGTCGGGATGGCGAATAGTGGCAAAGGTGCTTTACGTAACTTGAATAAGCCGGCCATCTTCTCTAATGGCTTGTCATTTGTTGCGCGTGCTGCGATAGCCTTGCTTGCATCAATCGGTGAGCCACCGCCTACGGCAAGAATTGCTTCGCAGTTGTTGTTTCTTAATAAGTCTAGACCTGCTTGTACCTGATCATAGGTTGGGTCAGGAAGAATGCCGTCGTAGATTACGTATTTGATGTCAAGTTCTTCCAAGCGAGCTTTGATTTTGTCGATTAGTCCGATGCTGACGAGTACTTCATCGGTCGCAATCATTAGCTTTTTAATGCCTAGTTGGCCAATAGCATCGCATAATTCCAGTGAGGAGTCTGCACCAGTGAAAAGCGTTGGCTTTGGCATCGGAACGACTGCTGCAGCGACCTTTAGTGCTTTTGCTAGACCTTTGTAATATTGAACTTTTAAAGAAAATAACATGACAATACCTAATCGTAATTCGCAAAGTTGTAGAGTGGATGTTTAGAGTAACTGCTCTAAAAAAATAGAGTATAAGCTCTAATTATTGAAAAGTAAAATGACTTGGAGTCATGCTATACGAATTCGTACTACTTTCATCAGCTCAAAATCCATTCCAGCGAGCTTTTGTGTGTCTGAATAGTAGGTTAGGTTGACTCGAGCGCCTTTTAGGTTTTTGTAGGTTTTTTGTCGCTTAAACTGAAATGGCGTATCGCAATCTTCAAGCATTAGCGTATTAACTAGCCAGCCATCATCTTGCTCACGTTGTACATGAGAGATAACTTTCTTGTCTTGGGAGTGGATAAGATTGCGATGCTTTTTGATGAGGCTATCAGCATCAGATTTTATTTTGGACATGGGGTTGTGGGTCTACTTAAGGAGGACTTTGTTTTAGTTTGGTGAGTAATGCCTGGGTGGCCATATGTTTAATAAGGTTCTTCCATCATTTTTAGGATATCGTTCAAAAAGGGCTTGATCGCTTCTTTGTCCGCAGTGCTTGCGCTCGACAGTATCTGTTTCACCATGGCTTGGTTTTTCTCAATAGCATTGCTTAACACTTGTTTGTGCTCCGGGCTGATGTCACTCGAATTCCTTAAGGCTTCAAGTCGGCTGGTGTCCATCATTTCCGGGTTCGCCTCAAATTCAATAGCGGCAGCCGCTTTGGTAATTCTTAAGGTGATCGCGGCCCACTCATCGATACTAGAGAAACCTTGAGACTGAACAAGCTGATTGGCGCTTGAATATAAGCCCGCTGCTTTCAGGGGGGATATCATGCTTTCAGGTGTCATCTTACTTGGATCTTCGACTTCGGTTTCATCCTTAGTCTTTGCTTCCAGTTGGGCTTGGTGCTTCTTACCCCAGTCTTCCAGGGCGTCTTGAGACTTCATCCAAGATGAAATTAGTTGTTCTGATAGCTTCGTATCGGTCGCAATGGCGTCTTTTGCATGGGCTGTCGCCAGCAATAATAAGCAGAAGGCGCTGACTAATTTTAGAAAATTCATATAAAAGATCGCTTAATTAATGGCTCTGTGAGTATTTTAATCGTGAAAACAATACGAACTCTACTATATTAAATAGCTA
>NZ_LWFZ01001446.1:0-873 GCF_001635225.1 Oleiphilus sp. HI0086 | reverse complement strand
AAAGCGTTTTTTATTGCTCCATTGGGGAATAAGCGAAGCGTTATTGTATAGGCAACTTCTTTACGTTTGTGAGTGTTCATTACCGCATGAAAAGGGTCGTATAGAGAGTCCTTCCTGAGTGCGCTCAAAAGTAAAATCTCGTAGTCGCTGAGTTGCTCAAGTTCCTTGCTCGAGACTTGTTTTGTCTGGCTGGGTTTAAGGCTTTGCTTATCGCGGCTGAAAATATTTTGTAATCCGTGAATTGCCGTGCTTGGATTAGATCCACGAAAAGCAGGGCTGTCTAGCCGAGTGTGTTTGTCCGACAGCTTCTTCACGGCATTTTGATTAGGACTTAGGCTGCCTTTTGATGAGGAGTCACGTTTAGTTTGGGTGTCGCTTTTAAATTGCGATTGGTTAAGTGTCGCTAAATATTCTTGTGCTGCGCGTGAGTTCTCTTCGGCGCTAAGTGATGAGCTTGAAAATTGCGAGCTTCTGTCTGCAGATACTAGCTTGAAGGGGATAGTCTTTTCCTTGGTTTCAAGGAATGATATGTCGAGCCAGTAGATCAATAGGGCCAAGATTGTGTGAATCAAAATGGCAGCGAAAGCCGCTAAGCTGAGCCGAAGACTTTGGTTGCTCTCGGTATTCACAAATTAGAGTGTACTTGCTTTCTGGCTTAGGCTACTGGTTAGTGCGTTCATGGCTCTATCAATTAGCAGTCCTTGCTCTAGAACAATTGTGTGCTTCCTTTTTAGATCATTCGCCAGGTCGGTTTTGGTTTTTTCACAAGACTTTAGCCCCATGCGATTGACGAAAATATAGCTATCTGCATCATTGATGACCGCTGACAGCTTGCATCGCTGTTTGCTATCGTTGTTTGTAAACTCAAACCAA
>NZ_LWFZ01001445.1:0-876 GCF_001635225.1 Oleiphilus sp. HI0086 | reverse complement strand
AACGGTGCTGATATATTACCAAAACAGGGTTGGTTCATTCGTTTTACGCGTGATGGCGAAAAAATGCTAGCGACATCTTTAACCATTGATGGAACGGTTTACTTTACCACTTACGAGCCCACAGCAAGTACTAACGGCTGTATTTTTAGCTCCGGTATTCCTCGCCTCTACCATATCGAAATAGCTGACGCGACACCGGTTAAGAATTATGACGGTATCGGATTAGATTCTGAGTTAACCACAAGCGATAGGGAAGTTGGCACGCTCACGACACAATCATTACCAACCGCACCACAAAGACTTCGTGTGGATGGCCAAGACATTTTGTGTATTGGTACAGAGTGCAATCCACTTGATCGCGAAGGAAAAATTGTTAGAACCTACTGGGTTCAAGAGGAGTAAATATGTATACCTGCAAGAATTGTTATAGCTCGCAGAAGGGCTTCACGCTGATAGAATTAATGGTAGTGGTGGCTATAGTGGCTATCATAGTTGCTATCGCGTACCCGTCATATCAGGATAACGTAAAGAGTTCCAAACGCTCTGAAGCTCAGGGCGCCTTAGTCTCTTTTTCGGCTGCGATGGAAAAACATTTCACACAAAATAACTCTTACCTGAATGCAGGACAAAGTGGAGATACTGGGGCTCCCGCAGTATTTGCTACAACCGCACCGGTAGGCGGCTCATCTGTTTACTACGACCTAACGATTGAAGCGGCTACAGGGAGTTCTTACACCCTACGAGCGACTCCTACCAATTCCCAAACGGGCTATGGCTTTTTGGAGTATAACGCCCTATGCCAAAAAAGCTGGGAAGAGGATAATAGCGGCGCGATCGGTGGCAATGAGTTTGACTGGGATAAGAACTAAACGATAG
>NZ_LWFZ01001444.1:0-636 GCF_001635225.1 Oleiphilus sp. HI0086 | reverse complement strand
TCCACCAAGACCCCCATACAGCGATAGCGAATGTAGGGGATTAGCGTCAAATACTTAGCTCTCTATTCGCGGTTGCTTGCTGAGCATTCAGCCGCTTGAGGGTCGAGTTTGCAGCGGACCTTCCTCATTAGTTTAAGCGTCTTTTGGTCGTAGATACCGCGACGACCTAACTCCAAACGGCTCTCTCTAAAATCTTCCACCCAGTAATCGTATAGATGTTCGGGGATATCTATCCAATAGTGTTCGGGGATAGTTGCTTCTGGGTCCGTAAGGAACTTAACAAACTTTGAGTATTCCTCAACCGCTTTTAGCCGAGCCTTCTGAATAAAGCCTTCGGGGAACTTTTCCCAACGTGCGATAACCTGCATGGTGATATACAGGAAAGGGTCTTTATAGATGCCACCGTCAGGTTCTAAGCCTTTATGCATTTCGAAGGGCTCGTAAACAATTGCCGGCGCTGCAGTCAGGTCAACCGTACCGTTGTTAAACTTGAGGATTGAGTTAAAAATGGTTGAATTAACGGGTGTAATACCGTGCTTTTGTGACAGGTATTCAGATTCGGGAACATCATCGAGAACGGCCATGCGTTTGCCAGCAAAGTCTTTGGGAAGCAAAATGCTACGGTCGCGCGTAAAC
>NZ_LWFZ01001443.1:0-670 GCF_001635225.1 Oleiphilus sp. HI0086 | reverse complement strand
TGAAACTCGGTTTGGGTATCGGGATCGTAGCATCCATGGCTTACGACACTCAAAAAGATGTCGGCTTGACTGCGATTGATACCGACCGACTGTTTGAGGCAAGTGTTACCAATATCGGATTCAGGAAGGGGACCTTTATGCGCGGCTTTATGTATGAGTTCCTACAACAGTTTGCACCTCATCTTACTCAGAAGGTTGTCGAGGAAGCATGCTACCGCCATATGCATCGTCAGGACGTTCAAGAAATGTTTGAAAATGTTAAGCTCCCGCGCTACTAAGAAGCATGGCTTAACATGAAGGCGCCTTAGTTGTACTCGAGTGCTGTAGGGTTGAGGGCTAGCAAGAAACTTTCAAGGTTGTCAGCCAACTCTTTATAATCTTTTCGACCTGGGCGCTCTAAAATGACTTTCCCGCTATGATTTTCAATACTTACAACTTCATTGCTGTCGGTGCAGCCGATAAATAGCGTTAAGCTCTGTTTGTTCTTAAGCTTCGCGAAACAGTGTCCGAGTATATTTTCTTTTAGACGCTCCTGATCTTCTTCGTTCCACGTTTGTATTAACGCAAAATCAACTAAAGGGTGCTCTACACGCATTCCGTTCGCCCAGTAGCTTTCGAAGAAGGCGTGGAAATCGGGATGGAATTTGGTCTCGAGCGCATCTTCAAGGCT
>NZ_LWFZ01001442.1:0-716 GCF_001635225.1 Oleiphilus sp. HI0086 | reverse complement strand
ACGGAAATACAGATAATTCAAGAAAAGAATAGATAAATATAACTAATCTCGAACCGTAGCAATGCGAACATTACTAATACTCGTTAGATCAGAGATATAGCCACTGCCGATTGACGCTTCCTGCCCCTCGCGATCCGGAGGAGCAATTGTGGCTACAAAGTCTACCTGCCTCTCAACGATATAACGAATCGAGCCCAGGTTTTGCTCCAAGACAGTTACAGTTTGCTCTATACGACTTAACTCGTAGCTAGTATTGTCTTCTTGATCACTATCGGAATCGAAAACAATGCTATCAAACTCATCATCTCGAACAAGGAAAACAGCATCTTCAAAAGACGAAGGCGGAAGCTCATCCACATAACTCACATCAGCGGAGGTATCAGCTCCAACTAGAGAGTCTTGAATAGTGAGATTACTTGCCCACGACTCAACCTCTTGAGTCAAAGCAAACTCAAGCACGTCAGTCACCTCATCTGGGTTAGCATCCTCAATTGTGATATCGGTCTGAAAAGGCAGCACTTCATAATCGTCATCAACCGTCAAGCCCGCGGCTGTAGGACCAGCTATATTAACAATATCTTCAGCCGAGTTTGCTGACACAGCCGAAACCGTCCCCATCGCTCCTTCTGAAAGCAACTCAAAAGCATGCACAGGAAAAGCCGTCGCCAAGCCCAAAAATGATACTGGGAGAAAAATATTTCGGAACAGTCTATCCA
>NZ_LWFZ01001441.1:0-1118 GCF_001635225.1 Oleiphilus sp. HI0086 | reverse complement strand
AAGTTCCTGCATTGTCGGGCTAAAGCCCGACCTACATACAGCATGTTAACAGGGTAAAATCACCCCTTAAGAAAGCCTCGATCTGTATGATATAATCCCGCCCTCGGAATCATCGTTTATCACTTTAGGTCGTATTAATGAGTCAAGCTGCTAATCCAGACATGTTTAAAAACAACCCTTTTGGTACCGAAACTACGGATGCCGATATCCTTGAGGCTTTCGAATTTCTGGATGACTGGGAAGAACGTTACGCATATATCATCGACCTAGGTAAATCACTCCCGGCATTTCCTGAAGCAGAGAAGACTGAACTAAACCTGGTCCATGGCTGCCAAAGCCAAGTCTGGCTTGTTCACAACTTTGACGAAGCCAGCAACAAGCTTTTCTTTTTAATTGAGAGCGACGCCATTATCGTCAAAGGCCTTGCCTCTGTTGTACTGGCGACACTTAATGCACGCTCACCTGCCGAAATCGTCGCTAAAGATGTTGAAGCAATATTCAATGACATGGATCTGATGCGTCATATCAGCCCAACCCGAGGCAATGGCTTGCGCTCTATGCTTGAACGCATGAAGAATATCGCTGGAAATTTTTAGTTTTTAACGAACGTAAGCAGAGGGTTCCACCCCTTATATGGACTCTCCGTGCTAACCCGCCAGCGAGCCGTGGAAGGCTCTGCCTACGGTCTACTCGGTTAAGAGCCATTTAATTATTTCCCTTCAGTTTCTCATTTTCCTTATGTAGCTTGCGTTTCATTCGTCCCAAACCAAACATCACAAAACCAATAGCAAAAGGTACTGAAATACCGGTAACCAGCGTGCTGCTTTCGATTAAGCCGCCTGATTTTGCAGACTCTGCGACGTACTTCACCAAGCCAACCAGATAATAACTGATCGCTGCTACAGATAAGCCTTCAACAGCCTGTTGCATACGCAGCTGCAGCTTGCCACGGCGGTTCATGGACTGCAGTAAATTCTGGTTCTGCGATTCTATTGTGAGGTTCATGCGCGTTCGCAGTAATTCACTGGCTCTATCAATTCTGCGCGACAAGTCATCCAAATCTTTCTCTATGGTTTCACATGTTAAGTAAGCTGGCGTTAAACGACGACTTAGAAACT
>NZ_LWFZ01001440.1:0-1194 GCF_001635225.1 Oleiphilus sp. HI0086 | reverse complement strand
ATGTTCAGTCGCCGGTGTAGTCAAAGCACATACGGCGATAAAAGAGCATCAGCTACCAATAAAGCTGATTGTCGGCAGCCTCTTCCGCCTCGGCAAACATCTAGAATTGATACTACTCTGCCCCCATCGACAAGCTTATGCCGAGCTATGTCGCTTAATTACGAATGCTAGACGTCGAGCCAAGAAAGGTGAATACCAATTAACAGACTGGGATATCATGAGCATTCAGCATTGCCTGCTTATCTGGTTACCCAGCGGTAAGGCGCATGACCATTCCCAAGCCAAATGGCTGAAGAAGCATCACGCCAACAGACTTTGGCTTGGCTTACAGCGCCACCTGAAATACAACGATAAACAATATATCCAGCACTGCCAGCGTTTGGCCGAAAGTTGGGACTTAGCCATCACCGCCTGCGGTGGTGTATTAATGCATACCGCAACACGCCTACCGCTACAGCACGCTCTGACAGCCATCAGAAAAGGCCGTACCATTGCTCAGTCTGGCAAGCAGCTACTTAACAATACCGAGCGTTGTTTAAGGTCCAGACAGAAAATAAGCAAACTGTTTCGCGAGGAGTATTTACACGAAACTCTTGTTATCGCCCAACAATGCCAATTCAAGCTTAATGAACTTCGTTACGAATACCCTAGCGAGCTAGTCCCGAACAATGAAACACCCATCTCTTACCTGCGTACTTTAGTCACACAAGGCGTGAGGTTTCGTTTCCCTCAAGGTATTCCTGATCATATTCAGTCAACCATAGACAAAGAGCTGAATCTAATTGCAGAGCTGGACTATGCCTACTTCTTCCTAACGATCCACGACATTGTAATGTTCGCCAAACAAAGAGGAATTCTTTATCAAGGAAGAGGCTCTGCAGCCAACTCGGTAGTGTGTTATTGCCTGGAAATCACCTCTGTCGACCCTCGCCAGATATCTGTATTGTTTGAGCGCTTTATCAGTAAGGAGCGCAATGAGCCGCCTGATATCGACGTCGATTTCGAACACGAACGCCGTGAAGAAGTCATTCAGTATATTTATCAGAAATACGGCCGAGAACGAGCAGCCTTAGCTGCAAGCGTCATCACTTATCGCTTTAAAAGCGCCGTCAGGGATGTTGGTAAAGCCTTAGGTATCGCCGAAACACAACTTGAGTTTTTTATTAAGAACGTTAATCGACGTGACCACAGCTT
>NZ_LWFZ01001439.1:0-1234 GCF_001635225.1 Oleiphilus sp. HI0086 | reverse complement strand
AAACCGCCACATTTTATTGCTTTTATTGGAAAAAATTCTGCAATATCCAATAAAGTATTGTTTAAACAAGCAGAATTATCAACAAATCTTTGTGTTTAGATTTGTTAAGTTTAAGTTTCATAAAAATGCACAACGAATACTGAACAATTAACGATCAATACGCATACAACCTGAACCAAACAGGAAGCTTTTCAAACGAAGGCTCTCCATGCAATGGCCCAAGTACTCGAAGCGTGATAGGTAATTTGGCTTGCCCTAGGGATTTACTTAACACTGCTACCTGAACCTCACCTTTTGTACGCAACTGATCCCAAAGCACTTTGGTTGGCTTCAGTTCTTGATCTGCATAGACAACCAAATATAGCTCAGAGGCTTCTACCGACTCAATATACCGGGCTATTGCCTCCGCTTGGTTTTTCGTAACATCACCCTCGCCCATGGAAGACCCGTTAAGCCAGACACCAACTGGCTCCGCATAATCCCCATCAGCAGCCGAGCTTTTGGTCACAGTCAGCTCATATATGAAACGCTGCCTAAGGCCATTCTGCACAAAATAGACGGCCGACCAGACTTCTTTCCCCTTACTGAGTGCCCTGCTTGCAACATAGTATTGATCACTATCACGGCCATACAGCTTATGCTCATCAAAAATTTTGTTCGCCCAGTAATTACTGCTGCCACAAGCGCGTTTTTTACACTGGAATAAGATTTCGCCTTTTACTGCTGCAGACTCCAGGTAATAATCAAAAGCCTGACTTAGCTCAACACCACTTTTGAGCCGATATAAACGTGACTCGACATCACCTGCAACAAACTCTTGCTTCTCGATACTCAAGGTATTACTGATGCGCTTCGGCGCGCTCAAAACGATCATCTGTTCAGAAGCTAAGCTTTCAACACTGCCCTCTAAAGAGACAGCCTTATAATTTTCCAAGCCTGAACTCAGCACATCCTGTACCAAGAAAAAAGATAGCAATAAAGTGAAAACCAGACTCTTTTTACTTATCGATAATTTCATCAATTAACTCCGCTGTTGCTGCAACATCACCATCCATGTGGAAGTGATGCCCACCTTCTAGGTCAAAGCGCGTAACATCCTTAAAATAAGATACCCGTTTTTGAGTCCTCTGAGCATCCGAGAAATACCCTTGTTTACCACATAAAACAAAGACCGGACATTCGATACCATTTAACACAACTTCAACTTGTTTTTCAGAAAACCGTACCATAGAAG
>NZ_LWFZ01001438.1:0-566 GCF_001635225.1 Oleiphilus sp. HI0086 | reverse complement strand
ATAGTCACAGGGCCTTCCAAGTGTGCAAACGCCGGAAAAGCCAGCTGCCAAATTTTAAGCGCAGCATGACTATTAGAGAGTTGGGAGAGTAAAATGCAAGCAATCCATGCGCGCAAACTGATAAAGCCGATCGAACAAAGCTATACCGAAATGTTTTCGGGCAAGGTCTTCACCGTCGGTAAAGGCGCGGTTAGCATTCGAAACCATAGCAGCCAAGCGAAACATACCGTTATTGGCGTTCACGGTTTTTTGGAAAATCATTGCTACTTTACGCAACTCTATAATGATTCTTCTACAGAATTGGTATTATTGACCTGCAGTAACTACCACGTTCCTGTTAGCGGCCCTATCCCAGAGCCAGCTGAGTGGGAAATACCTATTAAGTACCCTGAAGCGACCATTGAATACGATGCATGCGTCCTTAACCAGGCTCTCGAAAATTTACCGACAACTGAAAACATTCGTATTCACGGTCACTCTCGTGGCGGCGCCGTTATTCTCCAAGCGGTAAGCTTTCGACCAGAACTCTATAAGAATGTTGAGCTAATTCTCGAAGCGCCAGCCTT
>NZ_LWFZ01001437.1:0-874 GCF_001635225.1 Oleiphilus sp. HI0086 | reverse complement strand
TGGCTCTCAAACTCTTTTTGGTAAGCGCCTTTTAGTAAACGGGGCCCCTGTACCCATCGCCACTTAAGGCCAGTGGNAATGGTTTCGAGAGCACGAATTGTACCTGTGCCATCATGACCGGCTCTAATATACGCGGCACAGGGTAAGCCTTGTTTCGCTTCTAAGCATGGGTAATAGCAACGGTCGAAGAAATCTTTGAGGGCACCACTCATGTAGCCTAGATTCTCGGTAGTGCCGAGTATAATGGCGTCTGCACTTAGTACATCTTCTGCTTGTGTTTCAAAAGGAGTTTTCGACTTGAATTCAACTTGCTCAAGAGCTTGGCTGATGACACCCTGGCACAGAGCTTGTTGTAGGGCTTGTGTATTTTCAGACGGGCTGTGGGCGACCAAAAGGAGTTTTTTCATTTCGCTTTGCTTGAGATACAAAGCTTAGGGTAGGAGTGGATTACTCATACCCTAGCCCTGTCTATTGGGTTATGGGTATGCATTCTCTACTGCAGACATTGCAGCGTCGACATCGCAGCTATGTCCAAGTTCGTTAAGCACCGCGCCTAAAGAGCTAACGCAGTAATCAACGTTTTTACGATTACAGCCATTGCCCATTAAGCCGATTCGCCATGCTTTGCCAGCAAACTTACCTAGCCCTGCACCAAGTTCCAAGTCGTACTGGTTAAGTAGTGTTGATCTAACAGTCGCATCATCAATACCTTCTGGAATCTTCACTGCATTAAGTTGAGATAGGCGAATATCTTTAGGCACTAGCATTTCAATGCCGAGCGCTTCTAGACCAGCAACCAGTGCCTTATGGTGCAGCTCATGACGTTCCCAAGCGCTTTCCAAACCTTCTTCTTTAAGAATTAATAGCGATTCGT
>NZ_LWFZ01001436.1:0-10218 GCF_001635225.1 Oleiphilus sp. HI0086 | reverse complement strand
TAGCCAACACAACGCATTGAAGGCATATCTGCTGTCACCTCTCCAGAGTGGTAAAACCCTTCAACCTCTTCGATAAAACCACTCTTCAACATAATATCAAAGCGTAGAGCAATACGTTGATGCAGCTCGGAACGATCACTCGGTGCAATTGAGAGGTTAATGAATTCATAGGGGGCTGGCGGAATTGCGCCACTCTCTGATTGACTTTGCTGATCCTGCCAAAACTGAGTCAGCGTCTTTCCTGTTACCCGAAAAACCTCCAAAGCTCTTTGAAGACGCTGGGAATCAGTTGGTTTTAGGCGCGCGGCAGATTCGGGGTCGACTAGCGCCAGCTGCTCATGAACATAAGGCCAGCCATGCTTTTCAGCATCAAGAGATATCGCTGCGCGAACCTTGTCATCAGCACAAGGCAAGGATGCGATACCATTCTGCAAAACTTTGTAGTACATCATCGTACCGCCCACCAATAAAGGTGTGCGTCCACGACTTGTTATTTCCTGCATCTCTCTTAGCGCATCATCATAAAACCGAGCTACCGAATAACTGTCTTTAGCAGCAATAATATCAATCAGTCGGTGTGGAGCGCGCGCCAACAATTCTTTTTCGGGTTTTGCCGTACCGATATCCATGCCTCGATATATCAAGGCAGAGTCCACACTGATAATGTCGCAAGCTAAGGTTTCATGAAGAGAGACTGCCAGGTCTGTCTTACCCGCCGCTGTCGGCCCCATTAGACAAATTGCACTAGGCAAGCTCATTGATAAAGCCTTAAAGAAGGTATTCGCAACATCTTAACGCCCCCGCAGAAATAACTTATCCAGCTCACCCATAGACAGTGCGGTCCAGGTTGGGCGGCCATGGTTACACTGACCACTGCGCTCAGTTTCTTCCATATCTCTCAGCAAAGCGTTCATCTCCGGTATCGTCAACGATCGATTGGCCCTTACCGAACCATGACAAGCCATAGTCGACATCAACTCATTCGCTTTTGCCTCTAGCTGGTCGGAGTATCCGTGCGTAATCATATCACTCAACAAGTCTCTTACTAGCTGATCAACATTCACCTGCTGAAGTATCACTGGCACCTGACGAATAACGATACTTTCCGGACCAGACCGTTCTAGGCCCAAACCAAATTTCTGTAAGTCCCCGGCACATTCTTCAGCAACAGAAGCCTCTCGTTGACTTAGAGAGATATTCATCGGCACAAGCAGGGGCTGAGCCTTGATTCCATCACTATAAAAATCATTTTTCATTCGCTCATAAGTAATCCGCTCATGAGCTGCGTGCATATCTACAACAATCAAACCACTACTATTCTGAGCGAGAATATAAATCCCATGAAGCTGAGCAATAGCAAAACCTAATGGGTGTTCACGCCCATCAACAGCTTCTTGCTGCTGACCAAGGTTCTGATCAGGGTGAAGGGCTTTATATTGAGATAGAACCTCCGAAACACCCTGGCCAGATGTTTGCAACATTGATGGCGAAGCACTTCCCACACCTTGGCCAGCGCCAGTCACCGCACTACTAACTCCCTGGACTCCCAAAGACATTGCTGACTGAGAACCATAACTCGGCGTAAAAGCACTAGCCTGAGCTTGAAGCGAAGTACTTGCCTGAATATTTGACAAGTCGCGATTCGGTGCCGAACCATCTTCAGGAGCGGCCAATTCTTCTGGTCGAATATCCGCAAGCGCCTTATGAAGACTTCTGAATATAAAATCGTGAACTAAGCGCCCATCCCTAAAACGAACCTCATGCTTGGTCGGATGAACATTGACATCAACCAGCGCAGGATCAAGCTCTAGATACAAAACAAAGGCAGGGTGACGCCCATGATATAAGACATCACGATAAGCCTGCTTTACAGCATGACTCACCAAACGATCCCTGATAACACGACCATTAACGTAAAAGTACTGCAAGTCAGCCTGACTTCTTGAGAAGGTTGGTTTAGCTACCCAGCCCCATAACTTAAGCCCCGTTGCCTCCACATCAATATCAACCGCATTCTCCATAAAGGGTTTGCCACATAAGGCAGCGATACGCAGTTGTTTTTCCTTGATCGTCGGCGCTGGACGCAGACTATGCACAACTTTCTGATTGTGAACCAACTCAAAACTTACTTCAAAACGGCTCAACGCTTGCCGTTTGAGCACTTCTTCTAAATGATTGAATTCAGTCTTTTCTGTCCGCAAAAACTTTCTTCGAGCAGGCGTATTAAAAAACAAGTCTCTAACATCGACACTTGTCCCTCGATTATGAGCAACAGGACTTAATCGGGCTTCCATATCTCGCCCCTCAGTAACCGCTTGCCAACCCTGCTCTGCATTGTCTGTTTTTGAACTAAGAGCTAAACGGGAAACCGAACTAATACTTGCTAAGGCTTCCCCCCTAAACCCTAAGGTCGCGACGGTTTCCAGATCATCCAGGGATTCAATTTTACTGGTAGCGTGACGACTTAAGGATAGAGGTAAATCATCTTTGCCCATGCCTTCACCGTCATCACGAACTAAAATTCGCTTAACACCGCCTTGCTCAACCTGGACCAATATTTTGCGTCCACCCGCATCCAAGGCGTTTTCTAATAATTCTTTTACAACAGAAGCAGGACGCTCCACCACTTCACCTGCAGCTATCTGGTTTGCTAGGCGCGCGGATAGCTTATGAATTTTACTCATAGAAGAAATCTGAAAATCTAATCAAAAACGGAAGCTTACGAGGAAGGTAGCGACAAGCGTTGACCAACCCATACATTATCAGAGCGAAGCCGATTCAAACGACGAAGCTCTGTAAGCGATACATCATTGCGCATCGCAATATGGGAAAGGGTATCACCTTTTCGAACAACATACTTCTTGAAATTCGTGGCTTTTGATTTAGTGCTTTGAGCAACACTTTGGTTCACTACACTATTGCCACCCTTATTCCATGCCAATAGCGTTCCCGGAGGTGGCGCGTCATTAAAGTAAGCGAGAATTCCGCCCTTTATCGCCTTGGCCATTTTCCGCTGATACTTTGACGACTTTAATCTCTTGGACTCTGCCGGATTTGAAATAAATCCTGTCTCAACCAATATTGATGGAATATCTGGTGACTTCAACACCACAAAACCTGCCTGCTGAACCGAACGCTTATGCAAACGAGCAACATTGCCCATGGAGCTTAATACCTTACTACCTACGCCTAAACTCGCTTTTAAACTTGCCGTGGAAGAAAGGTCCAAGAGTACGCTCGCTAGAACGTCATCCTTGTCTTCCAAACTTACACCACCCACGCCGCCTATTAAATCGGCAGAATTCTCTTTTTGCGCTAACCAACGAGCTGTCTCACTGGTCGCGCCACGGTTTGACAAGGCAAAAACTGATGCACCGTGTGCCTGGGCTTTCTTAAATGCATCAGCATGAATAGACACTAACAAGTCAGTATTATGCTTTCTGGCAATCCGGGTACGCTTGCGCAAACCAATATAATAATCCCGCTCTCTGGTCAGGTAAGCTTTAAAGCCTTTTTGAGCATTAATCTGCTTTCTCAATTCTTTAGCAATTGCCAACACGACATCTTTTTCTTTTATACGATTCGGGCCGATGGCACCCGGGTCTTCCCCACCATGCCCTGGATCTATAACAACGATAATGTCTCGTTTCTGACCCGCAGGCACTTTCTTAACAACATTCTTGCGCGCTTCATTTAGCTTTTTTGTTTTCGTATATAAATCAACAACCAGACGATTTCCGTACTTCTGATTTGGCTTTAGCAAAAAGCTTTTCGTTTCAGCCTCTTCTTTTAAGTCCAATACAACCCTAAGATCATCTTTATTTCTACGTGCACTGCGCACTCCGGAAATAGGCGTACCTTTGAGATTCAAACTATCAAACTTAAGCGCCTTATCAGCATCATTAATATCCAAAACCAAACGCGAGGGATTCTTCAGCATCATGATTTTATGCTTTACCGGGTGTGATAAATCCAGAACTAAACGAATATACTCTGGAGACTCCCAAATACGCGCATTAGTTACTTTCGCTTGAGCAGCATTTACACTGCCAGCCATAAACGTAAAGGCAGCGAACAGAACAAGCACCTTTGCCAGGAAGCTAACTCTACTAGTACGAACTTTCATTAAATTCAGCTCTCTACTCAATCACAAAAGACATGCTTGAAACCACATGAACTCAAATTATAATTACTCAGCATGAAACATTACTCACTACCAAACCCGAGCCCGGCCTTAAACTAACCTCTTTCAATACTGAAAGAATCTCGCCATCTGCAGTAATCTTACAAAGGCGACCACGCCCGGTGCAGCTCAAATCGACTTCAAAATCGGCCTCAGGCAAGAAACCCTGGCCTTTATCAGGCCACTCAATAACACACAACTGCTTTTCCTGACCGTCATGAGGCACTTCAAAATAATCACGCACCCCCATAAATTCTAGCTCTTCGGGGTCGCCCAAACGATACAAGTCAAAATGATTAACTTGCACATTCTGTAATTCATAGGGTTCAACAATCGTATAAGTCGGACTCTTCACCTTACCAAAGTGCCCTGCACCTTCGAGAATCCCCCTAGTTAAGGTTGTCTTACCCATTCCGAGGTCACCGTGCAAAAAGATACTCACCACACCTTGATGAAAACAATGCTCATCGATGACACTGAATAACAAGCGTCCTAATGCTACTGTCGCTGACTCGTCAACCAATACAAGCCCAATAGCCGCTTTTGTCATACTCGCACCCTATATCGATTCACTCTCTTGCCCTATAATCCATAAACAAATATTAAAACAAGCGCTCTTTGCAGACACAAAAAGCAGGTTCTGCTGCACGTTTATGCCATAATAGCGTCGTAACACATTGCTTATTAATGTATTTGCTGAACAAACATTCCTAGTTAACTGTTAAGTATAGCAAAACATCGTCAGACTTACACAAAGATGCCGCTAGAATAGATTCGATGCAAAACACTAAGCCCAATCTTACTCACAACGAGCTGCTAGAACTTGAGCAGTCAATCCAAAAAAAAGCGCTAGAACTTGGGTTTCAGCAATTTGGCATCACAACTAATGACCTAGACATTCATATAGAACGATACAAAGACTGGCTCGATAGAGGTTTTCATGCAGACCTGGATTATATGGAAAAGCATGGAAGCAAACGCTGGCAGGCTGATGAATTAGTTCCCGGCACGCTTAGGGTTATTTCCTTGCGCATGAATTATCTAAGCGACCCAAACTCTCCTCTAGGCCTTTTGAACGAAAAAGAAAAAGCCTATATATCCCGCTATTCCTTGGGGCGTGACTATCATAAGCTAATCCGCTCGAGGCTAAAAAAGCTGATCGAACATATAAAACAAAAAGCGGAAAGCTACAGCTTTAGAGCTTTTGTCGACAGCGCACCTGTACTTGAACGAGCCTTTGCCCAGAAAGCGGGTTTAGGCTGGTTCGGTAAAAATACTATGCTTATCAGTCGTGAAGCGGGTTCCTGGTTTTTTCTGGGGGAAATATATACCGACCTCCCTCTTCCAATAAGTAAACCATACATAGAGGAACACTGTGGTAGCTGTAAGGCCTGCCTCACTGCCTGCCCGACAAAAGCATTTGAAGGACCGTACTTACTAGATGCTAAGCGCTGCATTTCTTATCTAACAATTGAGTTAAAAGGTAGGATTCCGCTAGAGCTAAGAAAGCCTATGGGGAACAGAATCTTTGGTTGCGATGATTGCCAACTCGTCTGCCCTTGGAACAAGTTCAGAAAACCCAGCCAAGAGACAGACTTTAGCCCCCGAAACAAGCTAGATGATATCACTCTGCTAGAGTTATTCTCTTGGAATGAAGAAACCTTCCTAACGAATACCGCAGGATCACCCATTCGCAGAGCGGGCTACGAATCCTGGTTAAGAAATATAGCCGTCGCACTTGGAAATGCGCCACAGTCATTAGTTATCGTTGCAGCCTTAAAACGAAGTAGAGAAACTGCCTCCCCCTTGGTCGCAGAACATATCGACTGGGCATTAGCGCAGCAAACCAAACCAAACAATCAAGAAGAGACTTAGCTACGCTTCATATTTGATGCCTGACTAACAGTATCACTCATTGTATAAGACAGTGACCCCAGGTGTTCAGCTATATCAAGCAACGACTGGGCGTTTGACGCCAGCTTTGCAGAAAAGTCTGCGTTTTCCTGGCAAGCCTCATCTAGATACTGACTATTGCTCACAACACCCTCAATACCTTGACTTTGCATACCCATCGCATCGGCTGAAACATTTATCTCTCGGGCAATATCTTCGACTTCGGAGGTGACGGCCTCCAGGCGATTACCCGTTTCGTTCACAACCATACAGCCCTGGTCGATACTCTCTTCCGCAACAGCCAGAAGCAGGCGTATTTTTTCTGCCGACTCGTTACTTTTGTGCGAGAGCGTCCTGACCTCATCCGCCACAACCGCAAATCCACGCCCCTGATCACCAGCGCGAGCGGCTTCGATTGCAGCATTTAGCGCCAGCAAGTTTGTTTGCTCTGCGATAGCGGTAATCACGCCCATAAATTCCAGAATATCATTATTACCGTCCTTTATTTTTTCCATGCAGTCGATAGTCTCTCGCATCGACTCACTACTAGAAATCGTATTTTTCTGCACTTGCTCAGACTTAAGGCGAACCACCTCCATTGCTGTAGCGGTCTGTTTAACCGAGTTAGCCATATCTTGAAGCGTATTATTCATTTCATGCGAGGACTCTAATTGGATATCAACCCTCTCGCTAATAGATTGACTATCATCATTCATAATCTTTGTCGTAGAAGATAAACGAGAAGAAGTATCAAGCAAAGCTTTAGCCGAATGGCTCGCTTGCTCTAAAATGGTCTGTAACTGGTCAGTTAATGCTTTAGCCTTCTCGGCTTGATAGCATGACTCTTTGGTTGACTCGGCAGCAAACTCAAGCGCCTCATTTCTAAGCTTAAACATATACGCAAGACTAAAAGCCTGGGCCAGAACTGGCAATAAAAAACCAGAGTAAGTATTAATTTTATCTTGCTTATCACTCAACTCAAACACAGGAAGCTCGTACCCACCGCGCTCCAACACGATAAACACAACTACTTCGGCAAACATTACCGCACTCCAAAAGGCACCCCACTTTCGGTCACATACCGTAAACGCTAAACCGATCAATACAACAGGCCAGTAAAAATGAGCTGACTGCAGACCGCCAAGATAATAAACCAGGCAAGCACAATACGTAGATGCCAGGAATACCTGTGTATTTGCTATCAGCATTCTAGGAAAGCGATCCATCTTGTTCGCAATTAGCAATAGAGGCTCACCAATGACCAGCAACCATGCCCAGGCGGCAAGTGCGTCGTAACCAACAGAAGACCACTTAATTAGACTGTATAAGCCGATCACAAAGATCAAACAACACATAAAAGCCATGATCTTGAAATGAATAAAGTCGCGGTCACTCTCAACCATCGAAGGCAGACAAGCATTGAAGCCTTGCTGAATAATATTCAATGTATGTTCCTTAGTGATACTAATAATTTAGACCCAACCGTTACCCTACCTTCAAGAAAGGTGGCCGGTTCAAGCAAGTTCTAATTCACATTATAGCCCATTTTTCACTTTGCAAACTTAGTTCACTTAGTATCTGCAAACACTGAGATTTGTGCTACCTTCAGTAAAGGTAAAATTACTTTTAGCAGGAAAAAGTGCATGTCAGATAAAACGATCATGGTTGTCGATGATGTCGAGTCAAACCGTGTGCTTTTAAAAATGATTCTCGAAGATGACTTTAACATCGTGGAATGCAGCTCCGGCCAAGAATGCCTGGATCAGGTAAGCCAGGAAGTACCTGATATCATTTTGCTAGACGTAAACATGCCCGGAATGACTGGCTACGAAGTTTGTACCGAGCTTAGAAAGCACAAAGAAAGCAGCGTTGTTCCCATTGTTTTCGTCTCTGCCATGGATAATGTCGAAGAACATCTTGCGGGCTTTGAAGCAGGCGGCAACGAATACATCACCAAACCAATTGACCCGGAGCGAGTGCTTGAACGAGTCAATTACTTTATAGATCACCAAGCCGAAACAAACAAAGCGAAGGAAGATGCCAGCAACGCCATGAAAGTTGCCATGGAAGCCATGACATCAAGTAGCGAGCTTGGCCAAATAATCGAATTCGTGAAAACCTCTCAGGAAATCACAACACTGGAAGGCATTGGACAAAAACTATGTGAAGTTGCATCAGGCTTCGGCTTGAGCGCATCCGCTGTCATCTATGGCACCCCTAGTGTTTTTATTAATTGCTCGCAAGACTCTATGGAAGCTCGCGTACTAAGCAAATTCAGAAACTCTAAAGAGCGAATTATCAGCATTGGCGTCTGAACGATGGTTTGCAGCGACTCCATGGGTGTACTTATAAATGATATGCCAGTTGACGATGAAAGCCGCTACGGTCGTTTCAAAGATCACCTCGCAGTTTTATCAAGCATCTGCGATGGCCGACTGCTCACACTTCAATCTCAAATATCAATGACCGACCAGCGTAAAGATGTACTAGGCCGCGCTATAGGTATGACCGAAAAACAGGTCAAACAGCTAACCAATAAACTTGCTGAACATGATGTCACTGTTCGACAAGTTATGCTTGATATGATTACTGAACTGGAAGCCAAACTATTTTCCTTAGGCCTGGACGAAGATCAGGAAGAACAACTAATGGCACTAGCCTATCAAGCAAGTGACAAACTTGAAGGTATGAAAGATAGCGCTAAGAACCTCGAGAATGAGTTAGGCCTGGTACTGGAAGGTCTGTATGAAGTACTAGCAAAGAACACATAACAGAGTCCAGTGCATGAACTTACCCAAGTCATTCAATACGTTCACCTCTATCATTTGGTACGGCGAAAGAAAGCACAATAACGCAGCTCTCGTTGACGCTCTAATCTCGAGCGGCTACCAGGTCGAGCAAATTAGTAATGAAGATGAGCTGAAAAGCAGATTCCTGAAAGTTCCTACAACGTTTTTAATACTTGACCAACCCAATGATATGGTTCGTTGCATCCAGCTAGTCATCTCTTTCAAGCTGCAAGCAAAGGATTCTGCGTTCACTACAATATTGATCTCTGACAAGGCCAGCATCGAAGACAAGGAAAAATACTATCGAGCAGGCGGCAACGAAATTATACACCCTCCTGTTAGCCATAAAGAATTACTAAGTAAAATCAAGCACTACAAAATGCTATGCGATACCGCTAATCGCTTTGCCCAATCAATCGCAACGGAAGAAAATCTGGGCAAAGCAGAAGAGTCTCGACGCCGTTTTTTAACAACCTTGAGCCATGAACTCAGAACCCCTCTCAATGGAATACTTGGCTTTTCAAAAGCCCTGAAGAAAAAAGACGAAGAGACTCCTTTGGGTAAATCTGGTATCGATGCCCTTAGCCGAATATTTGAAAGCACTAACCAGATCAACGCAATTATTACAACCCTGATCGATATCTCCAGCGCCTCTCTGGGCGCTAAGGGAATGATATCAAAAAACTTCGATATCAGCTCTCTCGCCTTAAAGCTCGAAACCAACTTCAGGCAAGCAGCGCTTGAAAAAGGCTTGGACTTCTCAATTGATTACCCTGATGGCCTAACAATGCTAAGCGATGAAAAGAAAATTTATTCAATGCTGCAGCACCTTGTTGATAATGCCATCAAATTCACTCAAAGCGGTAGCGTCAACATTCGCCTTAACACTGACTTCAACCCCACTAGCGGACAACGCATTATCTTTGAAGTATCAGATACAGGCATCGGAATAGACCCGCGAGACCATAAGCGGATCTTTACCGAAGTCGGGCAATTAAATAACGAACACAATCGAGAACATTATGGTGTCGGCCTGGGCTTATATTACGTCAACCTGCTCTCGCAACAGATCGGAGGTAGCGTTGAGGTTGAATCAACTCCCGGCGAGGGCGCTAAGTTTACTTTAGACCTACCTGCTGGAGAGCTAATTCTTGAAGCAGAACCAGTAAACGAAGAGCAAGAAATTGATGACCTATTGTTCTAGGCAGCCACCTCGGCACTTTTAACAACACTCTGTAAATCGAGTATCTGGATTGAAAACCCCTCAGCTCACTTAGACCAAACACAATATCAATATATATTGATATTGTGTTTGCTATATCAATATATATTGATATACTTCAAAACTATGAT
>NZ_LWFZ01001435.1:0-812 GCF_001635225.1 Oleiphilus sp. HI0086 | reverse complement strand
ACTCGCGAGATCTGCGGCTTCCATCTGTAGGTCAAAGCCATCCAGAATATTAGCAACCGTATCCTGCCCCTCGCCGTCGCCAACTAATGAACTATCTATTGCAGTACCTAGTTCACGAAGCTCCTCTACAAACGCCTTTACCTGAGCCAAGTTAGTCGCATTTGCTGTCTCACTGGCCGTACCTTGGTCACCGTCGTCGCTAGCTACCGCTTCATCTGCCAAGGTTTCATCGGCTGCTACATCATCTTCTAGGCTTTGAATATCCGTAACCGCATCAGCAAACTCTTCACCTAAAGCTACGATATCGTCTTCAACTTCTTGGATAACCTCTTGAGCATCCTCTAGAATATCGCCCAAGTCAGTCACATCATCACTCACAGCATTATCACTCAAGCCTGAATCAGCAAAGCTCTCTGCAAAGCTTTCAATTGCCTCGTTGATTGAGGTGCTATTAGTGGTGTCATCACCTTGAACAGCACTCACAATTGCTGCATTAATCGCTGCATACTGAACGACATCTGCATCGTCAGCTAATTGCGCTGCAACGGCTTCTGGGTCAGTTAAATCAACGACTGGGATCTTAGTAATATCCTGAGTCAAACCAAAACGGTCAGCTACTTGAGAATTGGCATTGTTGACAGCTTCTTGGATGTTAAATTCTGACACTGTGCCGCTTTCGATAACGCTTTGGGCCAATGTCGCAGCAACCGTTGTAAGTGGCGTTACGTTAACAGAGACCGTTTCTGTACTCTCTGGTAAAACCGCGCTTAAACTTAAGTCACCAGCTGCCAGATCTAAAGAAGCACCAAATT
>NZ_LWFZ01001434.1:0-1451 GCF_001635225.1 Oleiphilus sp. HI0086 | reverse complement strand
TGTTCTGAAAACCCTAAACTGACACCTTGTATTTTCGAGCACGTATACTTCGCGCGCCCTGATTCTATTATAGATAAGGTCTCTGTTTACAAGGCGCGCCTGCGTATGGGTGAAACACTTGCCCAAAAAGTAAAACGACTGCGTCCTGATCACGATATCGACGTTGTCATGCCTATCCCCGATACTAGCCGTACCTCTGCAATGCAAATGGCGGTGGAGTTGGGTGTGAAGTTTCGCGAAGGCTTCATCAAGAACCGCTATATTGGTCGTACTTTTATTATGCCAGGCCAGAATCAGCGTAAGAAGTCGGTACGTCAGAAGTTGAACCCCATTGAACTAGAGTTTAAAGATAAAAACGTTATGTTGGTCGATGACTCAATTGTACGGGGTACGACATGTCGTGAAATCGTACAAATGGCTAGAGACGCTGGTGCTAAAAACGTGTACTTTGCATCTGCCGCGCCTGAGGTAAGATACCCAAATGTTTACGGTATCGATATGCCTGCTGCAACTGAGTTGATTGCACATGACCGCACGGTTGAAGATATTCAGGAAATTATTGGTGCAGACTGGCTAGTTTATCAAGACCTGGAAGATCTTATTCGTTGTGCGAAAGATGGAAACGAAGACATTGATGAGTTTGATTGCTCGGTCTTCAACGGAGTCTATCCAACGGGTGATATATGTGGTGATTACCTCGACAGGCTTGAGCAAGCACGTAATGATTCAAACAAAAAGAAGTTAAATGAAGATGACGCCACTATCGATCTTCATAACGACAATTAAGGCTGAATTAGCTCATTATTTGTCATAGAAAACTAAAAATTCGAATTAAAGGTGAGAAGAGATGGCGAATAGCCAGCCACCGAAAGGTAATATTCCCGTTCCAAATTTGGACGGTGTTGGTTTAGAGACGCTTGCAGTACGAGCTGGGCAAATTAGAAGTCCTGAGCTTGAACACAGCGAAGCGATTTTTCCGACCTCAAGCTTTGTGTTTAATTCAGCGCAAGAAGCTGCTGCACGATTTGCAGGCGAAGAGCCTGGGAACATCTATGCGCGTTTCACCAATCCAACGGTTGCGATGTTTGAGGCGCGCTTAGCTGCCTTAGAAGGAGGCGAGCGTGGTGTTGCTGCAGCATCGGGTATGGCTGCTATTATGTCTGTTTGCTACGCTCTGTTAGAGCAGGGTGATCATGTCATTTGTTCGCGCAGTGTTTTTGGCACGACGACAGTTCTGCTAGAAAAGTTTGTAAAGAAGTTTGGTGTTGAGATTAGCTTTGTTGATCTGACTGATTACGAGCAATGGCAGACCAGCATCAAGGACAATACTAGGTTTCTATTCCTTGAATCGCCGTCGAACCCACTGTGTGAAGTAGTTGATATCGCAAGACTGGCAGAACTGGCGAGACAAGGGCGTCATTCGAAAGGCTGCTTGCTTGTTGTTGATAACT
>NZ_LWFZ01001433.1:0-1424 GCF_001635225.1 Oleiphilus sp. HI0086 | reverse complement strand
ACTTCGAGTAAGAAGTGAACACCACCTCGCAAATCTAGACCAAGTTTCATAGGTCCAGCACCCATAGACTTAAGCCAATCAGGTGTGCTTGGTGCCATATTTAGCGCCGCAATATAATCACTACCCAAAACATCGCTTAGGACTTCTTTTGCAGATAATTGAGCTTCGTTGTCATAGAAACGAACCAAAAGGTTATTACCATTTAACTCCGCATGCTTAACAACAACATTATTTTTCTCTAATACGCTAACGACCCGCTTCTGTAGAGCATCGTCTGCTTTTAGCGAGCTTTGCGTTCCGGTCACCTGCACAGCAAAGTCATCAGGATAGAGATTAGGTAATGAGTACACTGCACCCAATGCCAGGGTGATCAGTATGAGAATATATTTCCACGCGGGGTATGTATTGAGCATCTTAGCTCCAGATCCTTTCGGTATTATTCAAAGTAATTGAGTGTGCAGGTGTTATATCACGACGCAGACCCTGTTACGCGAACAAAGCCTAAACAAACGTAAAAACATCTCGATTAGCCTAGTCGCTCACCCTTTGTGAGCGACTAACACTGATTTAGATACCTTTTAAGGTGCCTTTTGGTAATGCTGAGGCAACTGCTACTTTCTGAATGTTCATTTCAACACCCTCAGAAACTTCAACCTTAACAAACTCTTCTGAAACTTTTGTGACCTTACCAGCGATACCGCCATTCGTCACAATCTCGTCACCTTTGCTTAATTCAGAAACCAGATTTCTATGCTCTTTGGCACGCTTTGACTGTGGCCTCCACATCAAGAAGTAAAAAATCAGGATAAAGCCACCAAAGAATACCAACTGCATCATTGCACTTGGGCCTTGAGGTGAAACAGGCGCGCCTTCAGCCAGGCTAAGCGCAGAGTACATGCAGAAAGTCAGAAACAGACCAATTTTAGCGATTAATTTCATTAAGGGTTCCCCTTGTTTAGTTCTAATAGTTAGCAGTAAAATTTTTTAACTGAGCAACACTTTATTCTGCTGCGCCAGCTGTTAATTCTGGTGTTGTTTCGCCTCTTTGGGCATAGAAGGTATCAACAAAGGCCGACAATTTACCTTGTTCGATGGCCTGACGCAATCCACTCATTAAGTTCTGATAATATCTTAGGTTATGAATTGTGTTGAGTTGCGCGCCTAGCATCTCTTTACACTTATCTAAATGATGAAGATAGCTACGACTAAAGTTCTTACAGGTATAGCAGTCACATTGTTCATCGAGCGGAGATGGGTCTTCTTTATGAGCTGAATTTCTTATCTTGATAACACCCGTTGAAGTAAACAAATGGCCGTTGCGAGCATTTCTTGTCGGCATTACGCAGTCAAACATATCGATACCGCGACGAACAGACTCAACCAAGTCTTCAGGCTTCCCTACTCCCATTAAATAACGAGGCTTA
>NZ_LWFZ01001432.1:0-1422 GCF_001635225.1 Oleiphilus sp. HI0086 | reverse complement strand
GCGGCTATATTATTGGGCCGGCACGAATTGGAAAATCCTTTGCCGTACGTCGTCTCGTTGATCGCTTGCGTAATCGTCAACAACGTCGCGTTCCGGTGATCTATACCTCCATCAATCGTCGTGATATAAAAACCATACGAGGCGTCTTTAACAATCTATGCTTGAGCGTCAATGTGCCTGTATCGAAATCCGACTCATCGGATGTTTTGGCCGCACGCTTCGTACAACATGCCTTGGATTTAGTTAGCCTTTATCAAACTTATCAGATCGTTCTGATTGTCGATGAAATGCAGCGATTAAGTCTGGATCAACTGTACGCGTTTTCTGAGATTTTTGATGCATTTGAAACCGCTAGAATCCGACTAATGTCGGTGTTCGTGGGTAATCAGAATGAGTCTAATCAACTCTTAGATCAAATTCACCAATCGACAAATGACCATATATACGGGCGCTTCTTTCGTCAACACACATCGTTTTACGGCGTGCAGTCTGAGTCAGCACTCAGGGAGATACTGACTCAATATGATTCCTTTACCTACCCCGACAATGGACCCAGCTTTACCGCGTACTTTCTACCCCGAGCAGTCGAACAAGGCTGGCGATTCGTCAATATGGCTAGCGACATCTGGCGTGTTTATTGTGATCAATTCTGCCAAGAGGAAGAGTCACAACTAACCATGGAAATCTGTCGAGCGACCCTAGACATTCTTCTAATGGACTTCTTGCCACGGTTGACGGTTGTTCACGACTATGACGATGCCCTTATTACTGAGGCCTTTTATGTGGCGGGGATCTGATGATCGTGAATAAGTATTTACCCGACGACTATCTCGTTAATCAAGGTCGTTTCTTTTGGCTACCCTATTTGAGTCAATGGGGACGCTGGCGTATTCAGTGCATGGCCAATCCTGGACTACTCATGCGCGATATACGCCAAGGTAATGATCAAACGATTTTTGCGACGCATGCTGATCTAAACCGCCATAAATTCAAACCAGCCTTACGTCATTGTGCACAATGCAGTGCGCTTTTCTATCATAGCGATATCTATGATTATCCTTGGTTAACGAATTGCCCCATTCATGATACGACCTTAGGAAGTACTTGTTCGCGCTGCCACTCCCCATATCCCAAAACACGACAGGAAATTGCTACGCGCCATTGTCCTCAATGTGGTCGAGGTAGGGATGACCGCATTGAAAAAACACTCGCCTCAATCATCGAGGGCCAGGCATCCCTAGCAGAAAAAATTGACTCGACGGTTGGCTATTTGACTAACCTGATCACTAACATTGATGAAAAACTTCGCATGAAGCTTGGTGACGAGGACAGACTAATACAGAAATTGGGATTGTCGTTCCCATATCCATCACGATTTTCGCCGGAGCATCCGGATTTTTGGGCAATATGTTGCAAAGCAGG
>NZ_LWFZ01001431.1:0-1234 GCF_001635225.1 Oleiphilus sp. HI0086 | reverse complement strand
TGCTGCGGTGCCACTTTGATCCAACACGCCATCAATATATATTTTATACGCACCACTACCGGCATCACGTGTTAGCACCACATGATGAAAGCTATCATCATTGATCACACCTGAGGACTTTGACGAGTAATCATTACCAACCGATAAGCCAATATGGCCCGAGGCATCGATCCAGCCCCAAAAGATATCGTCCGAGCCACCCGACTCTTCCACCCCGGCAATACCGGGCGCCTGCCATCCAGTATTATTTCCAACTTGTGTGGTCTTAATCCAAAAGCTCAGAGAAGAAGTCCCCGTTAGAGTTGCCCCCACTTCAGAGCTTTCAATGTAGTCATCAACTCCATCAAAATCGCCTGCTCGGCAAAGGTGTGCTGTACTCGTCGTGTCTAAGCCATTTTGAGAACTTCCATTACTAGGGCTGGCAGAGCTATCCACCACATCGCCTGATGAGCCAGACCAAGCCGTCTCGTCCATTCGAAATTCTGCGACAGGTTCAGGTAGCTCACCTGTGACCGCACATGAACTCAAAGCTGCACTTGGAATAGCTTCCCAACTGCCACCGTCACGGCGCCATTGCAAACGAGCATAAGCTTGACCAGTATGCTCAAAGTGCTCCATCTGAACGATATAGCCCTGCCCAGAATTTAATGATTGCGCCGCAGAAGTGCTCGAATAACGCGGTCCATGAAGGCTCCAGTCATTAATAATCTCACTACCTTCAAGGTCTAAGCGTACACCATCATCTGAATACAGCCGGAACTCATAACTACCTGTTTGTGTCGGTACCACATAGCCATTCCAACGAATACTGAAACGCTCATTATTTCCAGAGGTACTAGGGAAAATAGTCGGCGTTCCTGAGCCCCAACCAAAATCCACTTGGCTATCTTTACGCAGATATTCCGTACCGGTAAATAAACCTGAAGGCTGAGAAACCTTGGTTCCACTTCCGTTACGTTGATCAAAGTAATGACCAGTTAAACCAGAGAAATCAACGCTGTGATCAGTACCATCCACCGTCAAGGTATATGCCTGGCCCGCTACAATTCCTGTTACCTGCAATACAACCGTTGTGTCACTTTGCTGACTAACACTACTAATCGTCGCTGCATTTAAGGAGTAGTAGCTAGTATCTAAGGCATCACTATCAATGGTATTGTCGAATTCGACTACCAAGAGATTATCAACACCACAGGCACCATGGACACTATCAACATTCAATACACCACTCGCC
>NZ_LWFZ01001430.1:0-511 GCF_001635225.1 Oleiphilus sp. HI0086 | reverse complement strand
GCTTGTGAAAGGTGTTGATATCACACCACCCGCTCTCGACCCAAAGCTGGTCAAAGCTGCCAAGAAGCATTTAGGTCTAGAAATTTAGGCAGGAGTGATTTACTTCTGCTTCGCTTCAAAAGCTTCGAGCTGCTGAGGCGTTGCCTTCAATTGATGCTTCTCTTTCCATTCAGAATAAGGCATACCATAAACGGCTTTACGCGCCTGATCATAGTCAATTTCAACACTTTGCTCTTCGCCAGCGGCCATGTACCATTTTGCTAAGCAGTTACGACAGAAGTCAGCCAGAATCATTAGGTCGATATTTTGCACTTCTTTGTGGTCGTCAAAGTGTTTTAGCAGTCGACGAAAAGCGGCCGCTTCGATCTCGGTACGTTGTTGATCGCTCATATTTTCAAATGCGGTATTTACAGACATATTATCCCTTAATATTGTTTAATTAGTGCGCCAAGGCTATCGGTTTTTTTGTAGATAGTATCAGAAGCACGCTTATTTTTTCTGAAATGTTCGC
>NZ_LWFZ01001429.1:0-1451 GCF_001635225.1 Oleiphilus sp. HI0086 | reverse complement strand
GGTTCTTGCCTGTGTTCAGTGAGCCCAGCGTGCTATAGCTATCGCCAGAGGGGCTCTCCATCACATCATTTTTTGTGATGCGGAATAGCGCGGCTGTCGCAAGTAACTTGCCATCGTTTAATTGCCACTTCGTTCCAACCTCAATGCTTTGTGTTTTCTCCGGGTCACCTAATTGAGGGTCGCTGGCATCGACACAGATACCACCATAGCCACAGCTAGTGCCTACATCCGACTCACCACCATTCAAGTTGGTTGCAGTCGAGAAGCTGGCATAGACGTTTGCATTGTCCATAAACCGATAGCTGGCACCGATATGGCCGTTCCAATAGCCACCGTCGTCAGCAAATTCAGTCCACTCACTTTCTAAGGGCCCGCTTCGGCCATCCGGGTCATAGTTTGCGAAGGTGCTGTAGTCGTAATAGTCGTAACGAACGCCACCAAAGGCTGTCCAATTATCACTTAACTCGACGGTATCCATGAAATAGAGCGCAAGGGTTTCAACATTCCAATCTGAGTCTTTATCACCTTGGGCAATATCTCGTTGAATCAATGTATTGAGGTCTGTCGCGGTATTACCATTTTCGTCTGACCAACAATAGCCTTCCCCAACACCACGTCGACCTGAAGTGAAGCAGTTTGAGGCTCCTTCAGAAGTGTAGCTATAGACGCCGTTGATAACCGTTTGGTCGGTATATTCGACACCAATCACGATGTCATGAACTGTCTCGCCGAGTTCTTTTGTAGTCAGAAAATTAAATTGATTGGCAAAATAATCAACGTCTTGCCAGCCTTGATGAGTACTTAACGAAGCAGTTTCAAAGCCATTGGTATCATTCGTAGCATCATCAAGTGTTGGGTAAGCTGTTGTACCTCGGGCTCCTGTCGCAACATAACCATTCTCGGTAATACCGTAGCGAGTCAGATTCACAATGCTCGAAGTTGGGCTAAATTCATAACCAACACGCAGCGTTGCAGTACTGGTTTCAGATTTCAGAAAGTCCTCATCTTGCACATAAGAAGGGATATCTTTAACAGGTTTGCCGGTATCACCATCTATGTAGGTACCTAAGTCCGGGCTATCTTCGCCTCGGAAATGATAGACATCCGCAACGATTTCTAGCTGATCTGTTACCTGGTGAGATAGTGAGATTGCTGCACCGGCGCGATTTCGGTCAGCCGGGTCACGGTCGGGAACATTTTCACCTGACTTAAGCAGGTTAACACGTAGGGCAGTGTCATAATCAATGACCTGGTTGATATCAGCCGTGACGCGGTGGTGCCAATCGGTGCCGATACCGATAGAGCCTTTCGCAAAGTCATACTCGGTGCTTGCACGTTTGGTTGCCGAGTTCACCGCTCCACCTGTTGTGCCGCGCCCTGCAAAGCTCGCGCTAGGGCCTTTACTGATTTCAACTTGCTCAACAGCGAAACTTTCACGAATGGTCATGCCC
>NZ_LWFZ01001428.1:0-1700 GCF_001635225.1 Oleiphilus sp. HI0086 | reverse complement strand
TGATACTCATCAAATAAACGAGCAAAGTGGTTATCACTCATCTTGAGGTTATGAATAGTCTCTTTGTGCTCTGGCAACTCATGAACTAGATCGTGCTTTTCTAACATAGATATATATCTCCTTAGAGGGATTGTTTTTTATCATCTTTTCATAGCTCCACTTTATATGAGCCTTAGTCCAAACGAGATGATCTAGGTCAACCAATTAGGTATCTTGAAAATCTTTCTATTGTCAGCCTAGATCAGGCCTAAACGTGAGTTTTCTATACATCAGGTAAAGACTTGTAAGCAAGTTGTGAAATCTAGTCAAATCCGCCTATGCCCATTACTAAAACCTAAGAACAGCCTATACACTGAAGTCATTGTTTATGAATAGTTCTTCCAAAAAGCACAAGCACGATGGAAAGGCTAAAACCAAACCAGGAAAGAAAATGCTAAAGAAAATCATTGCTGTCAGCAGTCTGCTGTTTGCTGCATCAACCGTCAATGCAGGCCTCATTAACCCGACCGGCAATGCCGACGGGCTAAACTTTAGCTGGTCGCAACAAGAGTCTGATCAGCTTCAAACGTTTGATGAACAACAGGGCATTGCGATAGCTCATCAACAGGTTCAAGTTGACTACTTGCTTGGGAGTAACCTGTTCGTTGGTGATACCTTAAGAGGTCAGCAAACTGGCAAAAATTCACCTTACCTAAGTGCAGGCAGTTACAGTTCTCACCTGATTCACTTTGACCCACTAGGCACCTCGAGCGGTAAAGAGACCAAGCAATTAATTGAGTTTGATAGTGACATTGTTGCGATCATCCTCAACGGTAAAAAACTCAATGCGTCGGACAATATATTTGGTGGTACGGGGGCCAATTACGAGACATCAACTTCTCGAAAGTGGGAAAGTAACGATTTTCTAACATTTACTAGCTCCCAGTCGATACTGGTTGATCGCGCAACGGTAGGTCGCTACTGGATTGATGATGCGCGCATCATTACCCAAAGCGTATCAGAACCCTCTTCTATTGCCTTGCTTGGCCTAGGTCTTCTTGGCTTAGTGGGTATTCGTCGCAAGAAAATCTAAGTCTCCTCATCGCAATCATTACCCTGCTTCGAACGATTTAGTCAATTAGTCTGGAGCAGGGATTGCCAAGCCTGCCTTTTTTAGCTAACGTCTAGCCCATTCAGATCGACCCCGTTTTTACTAATTAAGGCTATTTGTATGGCACAGTACGTATTCACCATGAATCGCGTGGGAAAAGTTGTCCCACCTAAGAAAGAAATCCTCAAAGATATCTCCCTTTCATTTTTCCCTGGCGCCAAAATTGGTGTATTGGGTCTTAATGGTGCGGGTAAATCAACACTACTAAGAATTATGGCGGGCGTTGATAAAGACTATATTGGTGAAGCCCGCCCTCAGCCGGGTATCAATATTGGCTACCTCGCTCAGGAGCCTGAACTTAACGAAGAAGCAACGGTCAGAGACAACGTTGAAGAAGGCGTGAGTGAGATTAAAAATGCGTTAACTCGCCTAGATCAAGTTTATGCAGAGTACGCTGAAGAAGGTGCAGATTTCGATGCTCTAGCCGCAGAACAAGCCAAGCTAGAAGCAATCATTGAAACCGGTGATGGTCATAATCTGGAAAGAACACTGGAAGTCGCTGCTGATGCCTTAAGACTGCCACCATGGGATGCTGAAGTTAAACATTTAT
>NZ_LWFZ01001427.1:0-849 GCF_001635225.1 Oleiphilus sp. HI0086 | reverse complement strand
TGGAGTCACGCGACGTTTGGGAATACGCTTTAGACCTGACACAAGAAGAGGTCGAACAGTTTGTCCGACACACCTGGGAAATAAGAACGGTTCATTTTGATTATTATTTTTTAGATGAAAACTGCTCCTACCAATTACTCACCTTATTGGATGCAGCCAGCGAACGCTTTAACTTCGTCGACGCCTTCAAACTCAGCGCAATCCCTTCCGATACAGTACGCGCCATTGAACAAGCAGGAGCGGTAAAGCACGCACGTTTTCGCCCTTCTACCTTAAGCCTGATGACTCAGATGATCGATAACTTAAGCGATGATGAGATCCACCTTGCCAGGAACTTGGTAGAAGATAACAAGCTTGCAACAAACCACTTGCAAAGATTGGATACAGAAAGTCAGGCAAAGGTTTTGGAATTGGCCTACCAATACAGCCGCTACCTGGCAGTGAGAAAAAATCCGACCTTCCACACCTTGGCAAACGAACGATCGAACTACTTTCGACTAGAAGTAAGATCGATAAGACTAAAGTATTTCCAGACTTTCCAACACCTAAGTATCGTGACGATCAAGGACATAACTCACGCCGATTAACGCTAGCCGGCGGTTATGACGGCAGCCACCATTTCCAGCAACTGGAAATTCGAGCAGCATACCATGATCAACTGGATGCCTTACCTGGCTATATTCAAGGCGCTAAACTTGAAATGCTTAACATGAAAGTTCGTCGTACCGAGGTAAATAACGAGGCAAAGACTCGACTCCAAGAACTGAAACTCATCGATATTGCCTCCTACACACCTCGAAACCTACTAATTACACCAATTTCCTGGCATGTTGCGACAGGCTTTTATCG
>NZ_LWFZ01001426.1:0-836 GCF_001635225.1 Oleiphilus sp. HI0086 | reverse complement strand
TTTATACGAAAGAGTTGCTTTTGCTTATTTTGAATCATTTAGCCAACGATCAAACTGGCTGTTTTATCCGTATCTAAATTGCGCACCTGAAAGGTGACTTAGCGGACTATAAGGAATCACGAGAGTTCAGCTCCTCCTTCCAAGCAGACAAACTTAGATATCCGTTAGCGGGAAATTTTAGATCTCAATAAGATATTCTGAGCCCTCATGAGATACCAATACCGCCAAAGCAGCACAGCAATGAGCGCTTCAAGAACAGCCATTCCTAACAAGCTTGTGTCTGAGCTGAAAAGCGGCAAAGCGATCAACCTAAAGCCTATTAGCCCTGTCGATACTATCGCTGCGAAAAAGACGGCGCCTTCCAAGTAAGGCTTGTAAAATGATGACAGTATCATTGCACAACCGATCCCTACTTGAAGCCCTCCATAGACAGAAAAGAATTCGGCAAGCCCCATCTCACTCTGAAAGTTTATCCCCAAGAAACTGGCGGACAATGTGGGATTTATCGCACACCACAGGCCCGAGGCAAGATATAAGATGCCAACGATTCGATAAGATGTATCGTAAAGTCGGGTAGATAACTTAGTTGTGGTCACTTAGAGTCCTCCATGGACGGCCTTCACAAACCATATAGTTTCCACAGTTTTTTGTACAGCCACGGCAAGGTAAGCGCGCCGCCTTATTTCCTTTATGTGTGCCGGGTTTAACCTGAAACTTACGCTCTTTCATCATATTGCCCTATATGGATTCATTAGAGTTCAAGACAAGACATTGGAATAGTGGTCAAAACGATTTACGAGCAGAACGCCTCAATAGATCACAATTGGCTTAGATTA
>NZ_LWFZ01001425.1:0-12025 GCF_001635225.1 Oleiphilus sp. HI0086 | reverse complement strand
TGCTTTGCTGTGATGGATGCTCCTTTGAAAATGACGGGCTTTTTTGGTCGAATGTTGAACCCATTCCTTCGTTGACAGAGTATTTCGGATTAGCCTCTTAGCACTTACCTTAAGTAAATTGAAGTGCCGTCGTTTAGGGTCATGCATTGCGACAATTGCGGGGTTTTCTTTCCATGGTTTCCGCGTTCTTACAAAGCCTCAAGGCATAACCTAGATTTCATCGCGAAGGCCTATTCCATCTAGGCCTTCGCTTAACACCTCATATTTAAACCTGTTCAATCTGTTTTAAGGGTGAGACTGGGTATTTCTATTGGTTCAAGAACTTCGCTAAATAATGTTGAATTTCACCGTCCTTGACTGCGCTATATCCAATGTACATATTATTGCCTTCTAATGCGATGGAGCCTGTCGTGATTTGAGTGCCTGAGGTCGCTACGGTTGCACCGATGAACTGGCCACTTGAATCAAATTTCTCGTTGTTACCACCACCGACAACATACACTGCACTGTCTTCATCAAGCGCTAAGTCTTGAACAATATTTTGGCTCGTGGTTTGCCACAGCTCTTGCCCTTGCTCATTCAATTTAACTAGGCGTCTGGACTTGTCGTTAGAAAGGCTGAGCACTACATTGTCTCGCCAATCTGCCTTCAGTAAAGCCGGGCCCGGTAGTCCATAACTTTGTTGTGGCGGGTAGTAGGTTTTACTCCAGGATGGTTGACCGTTTGGACTGATACCGGCTATGCGTGTTGAATCATCTTGTTGATTGTGCGCGATAACAATGCTGTCATCAGATAGGACTGCGAGAGCGGCTTGAAGGTAAAGGTCTGCAGGTAAATCAACAGCCCAGGCCAGTTGCCCTGCAGCATTGTATTTCGCTGCTTTTTCTGCGCCGACAATATGGATGTCGCCGGCATCATTAACCTCGATATCCCATGCTTTCTCATGTTCAATTTTAAGTTGTTTGACGCCATCTAAGTTAAACACTTGGGTGGCAAAACCTGTAACATATAACTGGTCTTGATGGATCTCTAGATCGCGCGCATCATCGTGTTTAGATAGCTCAATAGACCACACTAGTTCTCCATAAGTATCTACTTTAACGAGGAAAGAGCCATAGCGTTGAATGTCATTTTCGACAATATAGCTAACACCAATGGCATAGCTGTTACCGTCACTATCTAGGGTGAGATCAGTTATCTTATCGTCACTTCGATAGTTGCCTTTCGCAAGGTCAATATCGGTTGACCAGATTAATTCACCATCACTGCTTCGCTTAACCAGCAAAATATTTTGTTGGCGGTCCGTGCCTGTTCGGATCGTTGATCCGCCGCTGATTATTTCTCCATAACCATCGACGGCGACATTTGATAGCCACTCAACTCGAGATTCATTGCTACTGGCATGAGAGTAATATTGCTCCCATTCTGGTGTGATTTCATTCTTACAGGCAGTCAGTAGGGTAAGCGGAAGCAATAAAGATAATGTTTTAAGGTGTAGGTTCATACGTTTAATAAAACTCCATGTGTGTATGAAAAGAGGTTGTAATGTTTTAAAAACAACATTAGGTGTTGGAATATAGTGATAAAATTTAGTATAAGCATACTAAAATGTTATCTGGTTAACGGTTTTTTGTTTAATAAGGTGTTCTTAGCCCACTTAAGGTGTCGGGAGCACACAAAAACTATTTTGATACTGACACTATCTTCCTGAGCCAACTACCTATAATCTTTACGATGTAAGTTTTTTGCTGTATGTGATGATTCAATACTTAAAATAAATCGTAATAATTGGATTATGTGATTTAACCATTAATTATCCATGTAGGAATTGCTCTTATGACTAAGGAATCCGTTCAGCCTCTCACGAATAAGAAAACACTCAAACCCAGTACGCTAAGAGTGGGCAAACGCTATCGCTCATCGCGTGTCGACGGTCATTATGATGCCGTTGTCATTGGCTCGGGTATTGGCGGTATGACCAGCGCAGCTATGCTGTCTAAGGCTGGGTTAAAGGTCTTGGTATTAGAGCAACACTACACCGCTGGAGGATACACTCACAGCTACTCGCGCAATGGCTACGAATGGGATGTAGGTGTTCACTATATCGGTGAGATGGGCAACCCTAAATCACAAATGCGCAGAATTTTCGACTTTATCACTGACGGTGAATTGAAATGGGCGCCACTAAATAGCAATTACGATCGCTTCCACTTTGGCGAGGATGTTTACAATTTGCGCGCGGGTAGAGATTGTTTCAAACAAGACTTGTTAAAACACTTTCCCGAAGAAGAGCTAGCGATTGATTCCTATCTGAAAATGCTAGATGCCATTACGCGGTGCATGCCCCTTAAGGTTATGGATAAGTTGATGCCAACCTTACTTTCTCGGCCCTATAAGCTGCTCAAGCGTTTCGGCCTGCCTGACTACTTCAACAAGACGACTTATGAAGTCTTAAGTGGACTGACCTCAAATGAAAAGTTAATTGGCGTCTTAACAGGGCAGTGGGGCGATTGTGGTTTACCTCCTAAGCAGTCGAGCTTTTTAATTCATGCACTGATCGCTCGACATTACTTATCGGGTGCTTACTACCCAGAAGGTGGTGCCTGGAAAATAGCCGATACGATTATTCCTGTTATCCAACAGTCAGGTGGTGACTTGCTTACTTATGCAAGCGTCGAAAAAATAGTCGTTGAAAAGGGCGTCGCGTTGGGTGTCGAGATGTCTGATGGTCATATCATTCACGCAGATAAGGTTATTAGTGCTGCAGGCGTAATGAATACCTTTCAAGACCTGGTTCCGCAGGCGCTGAGCAAAAAGTTCTCTTATGATAAAAAGCTGCAAGAAGTTGAATCATCAAAAGCGCACTTGGGAATGTATATTGGTTTGAAGGGCAGCACTGAAGAATTGAAGCTACCCAAGACGAACTTCTGGATCTTTCCTGATTATGACGCCGATAGTGCTTTGGATGCGTTTGAGAATGACAAAGATAAGCCTTTGCCTGCGGTGTATATTTCATTTCCGTCTGCAAAAGACCCTGAATGGCAGCGAAAGAACCCTAGCAAGTCGACGATAGAAATCGTTGCGCCTTGTCCTTATGAATGGTTTGAAAAGTGGGAAGACCAGCCATGGGGGAAACGAGGCACGGACTACGAAGCACTCAAAGACATGTTTACCGAGCGTATGCTGAAAGCACTCTATGAAAAAATGCCTCACTTAGAAGGTAAAATCGACTATCACGAAACCAGTACGCCCTTGTCGACAAACTTCTTCTGCGCCTACAAAAAATGTGAGCTCTATGGACTTAATCATGACCCTTCTCGTTTTGAGCAAGACTGGCTGCGACCTGAGACGCGAATTCCCGGCTTGTATCTAACTGGCCAGGATGTGCTTAGCTGTGGCATTGGTGGCGCGATGATGGCAGGAGTGATGACATCGGTTAGTGTGCTGGGTTGGAAAAGCTACAAGCTACTTAATCGCTTTGGCTTGCGCGATAGGATTGGTTTGGCTGTGCCTGTTTAGGCGCAGCGCTGCTTGCTATCACGCCGATAGCTCTGGGGATAAACAGCGATGGTGTTTGTCCCCGCCATTGATTGTGTAGCAATCAATTATTGATGGGCCTCTTGTAGAAACTCAGCGCGTGTCTGTGGGTTGGTTTTAAAGGAACCTCCTAAGGCTGTCGTTGATGTTTCAGAGTTTGCATCCATAATACCTCGGGATTTAACGCAATAATGTGTTGCGTTAATTGATACTGCGACGTTGTCGGTATTGAGTAAGACTTGCAGCGCAACTAAAATTTGCTTTGTTAATCGTTCCTGAACTTGAGGGCGCTGTGAAAAAAACTTTACGATACGATTTATCTTGGATAAGCCGATGATTTTTTCTGCGGGAATATACGCGACTTTAGCTAAACCATCGATCGTGACGAAGTGGTGTTCGCAAGTACTTATCAGGTTAATGCGACTGACTTTAACCATTTCATCGACATTCATTTTGTTTTCGATAACCGCTATTTTGGGAAAGTTCTGATAGTCCAGGCCAGAGAATATCTCCTCCAAGTACATTTTTGCGATTCTGTGTGGAGTTTCAGCCAGGCTATCGTCTTGAAGGTCTAGCCCCAAAGTTGCCACGACCTCGGCTAATAAACCCTTAATTCGCTGATATTTTTGTTCGTCAGTGTATGGCGTCTGAACAAGAGGCGTTTCAAGTCCCATTTCAACTAAGGTGCTTTTAACTAATTGGGCTTCAGGGCTAAGCATGGGCATAGTTCTCCAAAGTTTCAGGTAGGATTGAGGCCTGCATTGTCAGTGATACTGAATCAGCAAACCGGAGCGCGTGTGGTTTCTCAACGTTTACTTTGGCGAAGGTGGTGTGGGGACTCGTGGTGCAAATTTGCAAAATTTCTTTTACAAGTCGCTCGAGTAATAAGAATCTGCCTTCTTCAACAAGTTGAATGATTCGCTTGGTAATGATCTTATAGTCCAGCGCGTCTTTCACCTGATCTGATTGCGCGGCTTTATTGGCAGAATAATGTAGTTCGACATTCACGACGATATCTTGTTGTTTAATTTTTTCTTCTTCATTAAAGCCGATAAATGTTCGTAAGCGTAGTTTGTCGATTTTAATAATCGCATTTGATAAATTCATAGTCCGTTTCCTCTCATTATTAATCATTACGAATCAAATTGAATAATGGATCTCAATTGCCATTGCCCAGATCGGTGTCTGGTTCATTTTCTAAGATTGTGTTCAGCTCTTTTTCAGATTGAAGCGATAATTGGCGAACCCTTTCAGATGAGATGAAGAGTATCTCGCTGATCTCTTTTAGCGTGTAGGTGCGGTTGATTCCTATGCCATATCGCATTCGGAGTATGGTTTGTTTTCGTAGATCTAAGCTCCCTAGGATGTTTTTTAGGTCTCGTTTGTACAGGAGCTCCTGTGTTTTTAGGTCTTGTTCGTTTTTTCCAATGAGTTCGTGTTCTTCAGGTTCTGGAGACTGTGCATACCATTCTGTGTTAGCGGTCGCATGAGTATTTAATTCGACATAAGGTGCTTTATTACTGATGTTATCTGGCAAACTCGCTCTAAACTCATGGCTTCTAGGAGGTCGTGATAGCTGCTGTTCTAGCTTTGCCCTCGTTTTGTCGGCAATTGCTTTATCGCGGAGTTGATCGTAAGGTTTACGAACGACACTTGCTTGCTTTTCGATAGCCGCATGTATGTGATGACTAATGGCAGTATAAGCATAAGTCGAAAAGAGGAACCCCTTACTGGGATCAAAGCGCTCAATGGCTTTAAGTAAGCCGATACTGCCTTCCTGCACTAAATCGTTGTAAGGCATTCCGAGGAATCTAAATTTGCCAGCTACGCTAAAAACAAGCTTCAAATTTGCAGTTATTAGTTCATTACGTTCGCTCTTATATTGTTTACTTAGTTTTTCCAGCGTGTGGACCTGATCACACAGAAGAAATTGGTCTGCTGTGTTTTCTTGATTGATGTGTTCGTTGATAACTTTTATCACTAGGTGGCGAGGGACTTTCCAAAGTGAAAGGTTTTTTTTCAGCTTTCTGCTTACTGCTTTCCTCTGCTGCTTTGAACCTTCGATATGGTCGATTACCTCAAGAGAATCGATGAGAGAAATGATTTTTAAATAGACACTTCCATCGTTATAGATCTGGGTTCTTAAGTATTTTTGAGTTTCGTTCTCGATTAGTTCGACCAATGACTTCAAAGAGCTCAGTAGTCTGGGAAACTGAGCAAATAAAACCAGCTGTGACAGGGCGTAAGACTCCATAGATTTATAGAGCTTCATTTGCGTTGCGATAGGCAGTTGTGGCAGCTGATTATTCTCAAGGTCATAAGGGTTTCCACTCGTATTGCTAATCTTGGTTTCAGCATATTCTTTAGCGAGCATAGGTGCTTATTCTCCGGACACTGTTTAATTACCTTTACTCGAAGAATGCGAAAACGGATCATAATTTTGTGTTTTCATGTCGTTTCGTTTTAGAAAACAGAACTTAATTGTGATCCGAATTTACAACCTCCCCGTAAACTGGTTTGAGCGCTCGAGATGAATGTCACCGACGCATGTTTAATTTGTAAGAATGATGTCGGTATTAACTCAAAACGAAATTGAAGAATGATTTAGGGAAGGTACACATTATGTCCACTCGACTTTTAGACAGGCTTTCTTGGGCCAAAAGTTTATCCGTATTGTTGTTTGCCAGTTCAACACTATTATTGTCAGCATGTAGTGACAGCGATAACGATAGCGCAGCGTCTTGCACGGGTTCAATCGCAGACATCGCTGACTGCAACGATAGCTTCGATACACTTTATGCTGCGGTGGCGGCGGCAGGCTTAGGTGAAACCCTAAGTGGTGGAGAGTTTACAGTATTTGCGCCGACGGACGATGCCTTCGATGCATTGTTTACAGCATTGGGTGTGACGCCAGATGAGTTCCTGGCGCGTTCAGACCTAGCTAATATCCTGACTTACCATGTTTTATCTGGAACGGTTGACGCGACAGCAGCTACATCCTTAGCTGGAATGATGGATAACACAACACCCACTGTTGAGACGTCGAGTATTGAAGTATCTGTCTCTGGCGATGATCTATTTGTTAACCGCTCTCAAGTTGTGATCGCTGACGTTGTTGCGGACAACGGTATCATTCACGCAATAGATAAGGTTCTTATTCCACCAAATTATTTCAATGTTGTTGAAACGGCACAAGCAGATGGTCGCTTTGATACATTGGTGGCTGCCGTCGTTGAGGCTGGCTTAGTAAGCACTTTAGCGACAACGCCAGACCTAACCGTTTTTGCACCGACTGATGATGCCTTTGCAGACTTGGTGGCAAATAATGACGCGTTTGATAGTGCCGGTGATATTCTTGCACTAACGAATCTTGGGGATATTCTGCAATATCATGTATTGGACTCTGAAGTTGATGCTTTGACCGCAATCAGCCTGTCAGGCAATACAACAACGCCGTTATATACCGCAAAAGATCTGGCAATTTCTTATGATGACCCAGACTTATTCATTAACACATCTAAGGTCATTGTTGCCGATGTCGATACATCAAATGGAATAATCCATGCGATTGATAAAGTCCTATTGCCACCATCAGCTGATGCTTTATCAGATGACAGTATTACCATTGGTGAGCTGGTGACTAATTTGGCAGGGGCTGAGGTGGATGCAGAGTTCACAACCTTGCTCGCCGCGCTTCAGCAAGAAGGCTTAGATGCTGCGTTGGTGGGGGATGGGCCGTTCACCGTGTTTGCACCGACTGATGCAGCGTTCGCAGCAGTGGGTACACCTAGTGAAGTGCTTGCTTTAGGTGGCTTGGCAGATATCTTGAGCCAACACGTAATCAGCGGCACAGAAATTGACTCCATAGCTGCCTATGCAGCAAATGGCACGGCTGTACCGACATTGCGTGCAGATACAGATCTTACAGTAGATATCGATATGGGTATGCTGATGGTTGGAAATGCCACGGTGTTGATTACAGATGTTGAAACCTCAAATGGTGTTATTCATGTAGTCGATGCGGTAATCACAGCCCCTTAGTAGAAGTGGTTATCTAAATCGATCTACCTTTGTCCCGCTTTGCGGGACTTTTTTTTCGAATTAGAGCGAGTCTAGGAGAGCGTTATTTTATGGCTACCAATACAAGTAAAAATGTAGATACAGAGCATCGCAGCAAACAAAGCACTACCCTAAGATTACCTTGCAGGGGCTGCCTAAAAACATGCTCAAACTATACAGTGTGTGATGGACGCCCGTGGAGAACAATGATAGCCATTGACTCATGAGTTAGAAATCGACACGGCTCGTGTAGAAAAGGCTGAGTAAAACAATTGTTACCTTAGTAGCTTGGTTCGGTTTAGGTTTCTGAGTAAGCCAAGAGCTGGCCTACTACCACTCAATATCCATATTGTTCCAATCTTTAAAACTTAACTTTCCATCTGCTTTTGACTCAACTAAGAGTTGATGCAGCCGATCTGCGACAAAGTCGGTCTTGAATAGTTTTTCTTCTGGAACGCCCGCTTGGTATGGCTTTGAAAGTTCGGTGTCTGTGGTTCCAGGGTGGAATGAAATGACTTTTGCTTTTGGAAAGCGACGACTGTATTCAATAGAAGCATTCTTGAGAAGCATGTTTAGTGCTGCTTTAGAGGCTCGATAGCTATACCAGCCGCCGAGCCGATTATCTTTAATGCTACCCACTCTTGCTGATAATACAGCAATCGTGGTCGCTGAATTTTTATTCAGTAACCCGGTCAGCTCTTTTAACCAGACAATCGGCATGAACGTGTTGGTCTCAAAAACGCTATGCAGACTTTCATAGTTGATATCTTCGATACGTTTCTCAGGCTTTATGTTGAGTTCTTTACTATGTAGTAAACCGCTGGCGATCACGATATATCGAATAGGTATATGACTGTCCGCTATTTGTTTGCAGCAAGCCTGAATCGAACTAAGCTTGGCGTCGGTTTGTAGCCATTCGGTTTTTGTTTTTTGACTTTCATTTCTCTGGGGCTCGTTCCTAGACAGCGCAAAAATAGTCGTGATGCTTCTATCTGATTGCATACGTTTAAGGATTGCGCTCCCAATACCCCCGTTAGCGCCGATGATAATTGCTGCAGCCTTGGATTGGTTCATTTTGTGTGACCTCAATGGTTATTGAAAACTGAGTGCAGGGAGTAATGGCTTATTGGAAGGGTGCATCAGCTTGATTCAGGTTTGAAATCAAAAGAATCGGGTGAAAGAAAGATTTACCTTCCAATGGTTTTTGTTGTTAACAATAGGGCTGTTATATAGCGAGGAGTCCAGCCAGGAATGTGTCACGCTGGCACGGGTAAAGCCTTTGAGAAAAATTGGCGTTGCAAAGTTAAGGCTAACAGACGGATTGATCGACGTGTTGGGAGTGTAAGCTTGTCTATCTGAATTGGATTCGTGATCGCGCACGCCAAAATAGTAGTTACTGTACGCGCTATCCAAATAGTTTAAAGAGATCTTTGGAGTCAAAAAAAATGGCCCGTAATTGTAACGGTATGACATTGCAAGGGTGAAATCTTGTCCGCCTGAATGGTTCTGTAAATCATGAAGATAGCTAAGTGTGTACGACAGTCTGTCTTTTTTGAGGCTTGTACTCAGACCGCCAAACAATGAGTTCTGGCGCCTCGTCATTCCGTCAAGATGCTTTGAGTCGTTCGGTTTGTAACCGACCGACTTATAGGTGATGAGTGCCAAAGCTTCCAGTTCAGCACTCTGATGTATGATATAGCTGGCACGAGGCCCCAAAAAGCTAAACCTAGTACCTATATAACCTATAATAGGCAGGGCAACCGTGTCAGCTCCTACGCCGGCATAATAAGAGGAATTGATGCTTGTAAAAGCACCGTAAAACCAGCCAGTCTGTTGTTTTCTAGCCTGGCTTTTTTTTACTAGCGACGTTTCCTTACTGCCGGTTTGATATGGCTCAGCATTCAATGAAACAGAGCTCGACACTAAGGCGAGCACAATTATCAACCTAAGGTAGAACATCAATTAATATCTCATTGCGTCGCAGAAATGGTAGTGCCCAGGGTGGATCGTACCCTGCATAACTAGCTAGTGAAATTGAAGAGTAATTATTGCTGTTGAGCCAGTCACTCAGTTGATTGACATGTTTTTGATAATTGCTTTCACTCCATAATCCTGAATAGCTAATCGCTGCAACTCGTTTCTCAGGAACCTCACGAAGACAAACAAGCGGGTCTGTAGGTTGAGGAGAATTGTTAATAGTGAACTTGTCTGGTAGCACAAATTTCAAAATCCAGCCTTGCCGTTCGTTCTCAGTCTTGCTCGGACTCGCAATAACAGGGCTGGTCATCGCAACTATTTTACCTTTTTCTTCCTGTGGTTCAGCGATGACTGGTGCTGTCATCGAAATGTCATTGGCAGAAACATTGGCCCCAGAAATATAGTCAAACAAACGTCTAAAGGATTGGTCGGTTGCATCACGAAAGTTGGGCTCATTTACGTAGGTTTCAACTATCATGACAGGTTCGTATCGTCTTATTTCGATATTGCCGACCTTCTTTTCAACGGTATAGCGAGCCTCATCTGTAGTGCGTATACCAAGTAGTGAGCAGCCTTCCAATATGAGGCTCAGCAAAGTTATTATGATGAGCAAGGGGGCACTGCTTCGTGCTTTATTCCACATATCAGAAATCACCTCGTCTTAAAAATCAGGGAAATAAAAAATAATATCTACCTAGTGTTTGTACGCTGAATTTTGCTTAGTGGATCTATATAAACGAAATTTTGTACCAAAGAGTGCTATTTATTTAACGAGTCAGCCCTCTTTGGCGCAGGTTGGTGCATTAGAGTGTGCCGCTTTATACAGCTTTATTGTTTCGGCTTCTTATAATAATGATGGCCCCCATCACAGCTGACATAACTGACCCTAACAGAACACCTAGTTTGACGCTGTCGTGATAGCTTGGGTCATGGCTCTCAAAAGCGAGTGTGCCGATGAATAAGCTCATGGTAAAACCAATTCCGCACAGTACGCATACACCATATAATTGAGGCCATGTGGTATCTTTTGGCAGGCTTGCGATACCTGATCTCACCGCCAGCCAGCAAGCGCCAAAGATTCCCAGTTGTTTGCCTAAAAACAGCCCAAGCGCGATACCTAATGTAATTGAGTTAAATAGATCATCAGTGCCGATCCCGATTAAGTTGACACCGGCATTCGCGAATGCGAACACAGGCAGTATCATAAAGGCAACCCAAGGCTGAATGCTGTGTTCCATTTGCTTTAACATTGGGTGTCCGTCTTCAGTGGCCACGTTAATTGGTATAAACCAAGCCACGATGAAACCCGCTAGCGTAGCATGAACACCTGACTTGAGTACGGCTGCCCACACAACGATACCGACAATAATGTAAGCCGCTTGTTTGCTCACCTTGAATCGGTTCAACAGGCCTAGAACAAACAGACCTGAAATGGCAACGGCAAGAGAGGCTGTTGATAGGTCTTGTGAGTAAAAAATGGCAATAATGACTATCGCACCGATATCATCAAATATAGCAACCGAGAGCAGGAATAGCTTGAGGGTCAGTGGTAGGCTTTTGCCGAACAGACTAAATATACCTAAAGCAAAGGCGATATCAGTTGCCGATGGAATAGCCCAGCCTTGAAGTGCCGCCGGATTTTGTTGATTTAAGCTAACATAAACTAAAGCGGGAGCAATGATGCCCGCCACAGCGGCAATAGCAGGTAGTATTATCTGGTCTTTTGAAGATAAGTGGCCTTCAATAATTTCTCGTTTAACTTCTAGGCCGACCAAGAAAAAGAACAGTGCCATCAAGCCATCATTGACCCAAAGCAATAGCGGTTTAGCAATTTCAAAGGAGCCGAATTGAATGGTGACGGGTAAGTTAAGCACACCTTGGTAGAAACCATTGAAAGCTGTATTCGCCATGATGAGTGCCGCCAAAGCCGCGAGAATTAATAGAATTCCCCCTGCTGCGTCATGCTCAACCATTTCTCGAAAAACTTTTGTCATAGGTAGGTCCTTGCTTTAAATGATGAGAAGACATTTATATGCTTTTACCTAGCTATGAAAAAGTCGAATATTCAGCTCAATATGATCGAAAAAAACTGATCAATTTTTTTTGGATCTTTAACCAAACGGCTGGGGGAAAGCATGGATTTAAATTGCCACTCATAAATACTTCGGATACTTCGAAGTATTTATGAGTGAATAACTTATGGATACCTAGGGTAGTTGGTCGTTAGCATAGTAAAAAAACACGGAGTTGAAATTATGCTGTACCTAAATGTAAGTGAGCACGTAATGCGTAACTGGAGCAGAACAGTCGATCTTTACTATTCCTTTCACCTGAGTGGCATTAACACTGATATTGAATCAGTAAATCTGTTGATAGAGGAACGCCAACAAGAACATGATAATAGAGCTCTTTACTACTGTGAGCTGAATATTCACCCATGTGTAGGGGAGCA
>NZ_LWFZ01001424.1:0-11808 GCF_001635225.1 Oleiphilus sp. HI0086 | reverse complement strand
ATATTTCAATCTTGGTGAGTACCGATACCGTCTATAAAGTTGACCATGAAACGAATGAACTCAAGGCTATCAATCACTTTAAGAATGAAATATGTGAGATTCATCCAAAAGAGCTAGTCGTCTCTTCTCTTTCTGATTCCGGTACCGGTACCGTTGAGACCTTTTCGGTTAGGCATGCGGAGTCGGTTTATGTTGTGACCGCAGTCGATGAGGAAGACGGTTCAGCGTGTGAAAACATGGATGCAAGTCGAACATATTATGAACTACCCTTAAACTATCAGTTCGATGCTTCGTTTACAGACCCCTCTCTTACTGATGAGTTGCTTATTGTTGATGAAGCTCAGGCTAAAGCAAAGTTAGTGTTTGGCTGGATTGATAACCCGGATAATGCAGGGGAATATATTTTAAATTATGGTTACCTTGGTTATAGCTTTGCGCTGAGGAAGTTAGAGTTTTTTGACCAGGACAGGAATTCTGTATGGTCGCAAACCAGAGAGCTTGCTTCCTACCCATCAATTGACGCGAATGGGTTTACGTCTCCATTTTATCTCTTTGATGTACGTACCTTGGATAATTATCAATACCTGGTCCAAATGAATCAGGATATTTTTGTTGTCGATGCAAGCACAGAGTTTTTTGCAAAGACTCAGAGTGATGTCGGCACAATATTGACCGATCGGATAATAAATATCGGCAGCTATGCTCCTTATATCGCGGGGGGTGTCGAGCCAGGGATTTATGAAGTAGAAGCGTATCATGATGATGATGACTTAGTGATCATTGATGAAGGGAAGATTTTTACCTACCCATTTTTACAAAACCAATTTACGCCTGATAGCGTCAGTCATGACTACCTTGTTGAGACAAATGACGGATTTATCTATCAGGAACAAGCACACAGACGCAAGAAAACGTTTTCACAATTCGACTATCAGCGCTGTGACGAAGAGGATGATGCTTGTAATGCCGCTCATGATGTCACGGCTTCTTCCTGGCAGTTTATAACGGATTGTGATGCCGATCTCGGCTGTCAGTTGGAGCAGGATGTTGCAGACTTGTGTGAGACTCAAGAAGAACATGATGTGAGCCAGTCTGGCAGAAATATTTGTTCTGCCGAGTTTTTTGAGCACTTGGGGGAGTTGAATAATACAGAGAACGATGCCCAGTTCGTTGGTTATATGCAGTACTTGGCAGATTCCTTGAATAAGTATGAAGTGAGTATTTTTGAAGACAGCTTGTTGTTATCTGCATCAATGCTCGAAAAAGATCTGATTGTTCGTTATTTTTATAAGCAGTCTTTGTCAGCGCCAAAATCAGTACGTGAGCATGTTATGTTTGGTGCTGAATCAGATCTATATGCTCTGGAGCACTTTGTTGAAAATAACAACGTATATATCAGTGCTTTGATTCCAGGAGCGGTGAGAAGTAATGAGTGTTATAAAAACTACCTTCGTGTTGAGTGTGACCTGGGTTCCCAAGAAGGTGGTGGGAGTGACCGATGTACGGGGGCTGATCTGGCAGAGGGTACGTGTTTCTCTTCTTTTACCGAATTTGAATCTACAGCACTGTTTTGCACTCCTAATCAGGTATTAACTAGAGTATGTGCTGATGCTAGTCTTGACTCAGGCTCAATTCGTACTGAGGCAAGCGATGAAGATGGTAAATGGGTGCGCATGCTTGACCTGAGTGGTGACGAGGCTGATAGGCAGACAGTATATCTATTGACGTCCTCGCATCAGGAAGCGCTTGATGAACAGGTTCTTGATGAAGGACGCTTGCTGACACCTACCTTGTATGAAATTGACGATAACGATGGCTCTCTTGGCTCAGAGCTTGGCGTATTGAATGATGTTGTTGAGACGGTTATTGGCGGAGTGCTTTATCAGAAAGCGAGTGGCGCTGAACCGTTGTTTGAGGGCTTGCTGGATGTCCTTTCTTATGACGTGTCTGTCTCGGAGGAAGAGGGTGCTTCAGGTCAGGAATTACTTAGTCGTCATTCCAAGTATGCTATTGTTAATACCTTGAGTGATGATAATAGTGCTGTTTCGGTACGTCAGACTCCAAGGTTGGCGGAAACAGTCTTTAAACGATTTGACACTGCGCCAAAGTCAACGGGTTCATCTGAATAGACAAAGAAAAATATTTCAAGTTCAGAATAGGTAGTCCGCGTCTTCATGAGTGGTGTAGTGAGCTATCACTGGTCTGAAAGGGGGCTTATCTTGAATAGAACGTCAGGCTACTTATTAGCGCTCTGTGCTGGAGTATCTTTGGGTTGGCTAGCGCAGCAGTTCTGGTTTGCTGGTCTCGATCAGCAAGTTTCCAGCTCTCAGAGAGATTTGCTTCGAAATGAGCAGCGCCTAAAAAACTTGCGCTCAAAGGAGCAGAATTTAAAGAAACCGGCTAGCCTGGATTCTGTTGACAGTACTTCTACAAAAACCGAAATGACCGATATCGAGCTTCTTGCCGATCAGCTTGAGAATAAGGCTCAGCTATCCGAGACTGACTTTCAGGTCATTTTTAGTGTTGCCAAGCAAAAACTTGCTCAAGGTAATGTTCAGGACGCAATAGTCTACTTGTACGATTTGCGTCTACTGGTGGACTCTCAGTTTGAAGATGCCTACCTGAATGGTGTTCAAGACTTTGTGCAACATCTGGAGCAAACGCTGGAGAAAGCTGGTGAGCATGATTTATTAATTGCGAGCTTTAGGCAGTTGGTGAGTTTTCAGCCAGAGTATACCCCCTATTATTTATCCCTGGCTCACTGGCTAATTGTCTCTGAGGAGTGGGATGAGGCTGAACTAAGCCTTGTGTCAGCAAGGCATGACCTTAAATATGGCGAGGAGGTTCAGCTATTGGAAAATACCATTGCTGAACTTAGAGACCGTTCTAGTCAGTATATCGTTCCCTTGCAAACTATTGGTGAGCACTATTTGCTTGAGCTGCTTGTTAATGACGAGCACAGTTTGTCGCTAATGATTGATACGGGTGCTTCAATGACTGTCGTGAAGACAGAGTTTGTTCAAGAATATTTGCCTAGCCTTTTAGATGAGGCAGATGAGCTGCTGCTCAAGACCGCCAATGGCTCCGTCAAAGGGAGCAAAGTGCAGGTGGGTCAAGTCTCGCTTGGAGGATTATCAATGGGGGATGTTACTTTGGGAGTTTTGCCCTTATCTGACTTTACTTATGATGGGCTTTTGGGGATGGATATTCTCAAGCGTTTTGAGTTTAAAATTGACCAAGAAAATCAACAGCTGGTGCTGAATCCCCAGCTGTAAGTGTGTCGCTTAATTAGTCTTTAGATCTAGATAGCCCTTCTGAATTGATGTCTCAAAAGCTTTTGCTCCTTCAGCAAGCTCTTCAAAGCGAAGGCGCAGGGTTTTGAGTTTTTTTAATTCCTCGGCACTCGGTGAGTCATCAAGATCATCATATTTTTTTCCTAGTTCATACATGAACTTTAAATAAGCTGCCCGGGTCTGGGCCACGATATTGACGATGGGTTTTAAATCGCTGGTAGAAAGTGCCTCGATTTCAGGATTAATAATCTCCCTATTCGACTTCCGATACAGCTGCTCGTAGTGCAGCATCAATCGATTAATATCTTGTTCGTCCATTGTCTTAGTCCTGTGTAATATAAACGAGTGATTGGCTAATTTATTAAGCATAGAAGGAAAATACTCGGATTCAACTTTTATCCATGCTTTGAAAAGAGAAATGTTTCTGGGCAGGGCGTCTTTGCTTTTGATATCAAGCCAAGTATGCTTCGCGCTGATACTGAATAGGTTTACGAGTGCATATGGAAAACGAGAATAAAACAAATGCTCCAAAGGAGGGGGTGTCGAGCAATATTAAAGCAAAGCAGGCAAGTGGTTTGCTTCGCTCAAGCGGTATTGTTGGAGTAATGACTATGTTGTCCCGGGTCTTCGGCTTGGTGCGGGATGTTGTCGTAGCAAACCTGTTTGGTGCTTCGGCGGGGGCAGATGCCTTTTTTGTAGCCTTTAAAATTCCAAATTTCTTTCGGCGTCTATTTGCAGAAGGTGCTTTTTCCCAGGCCTTTGTCCCAGTGTTATCTGAATACCGTAGTCAGCGCACTGAGCGAGAGGTCAGGCAGTTGGTTAACTCGGTTGCAGGTGTGTTGGGGCTGGTATTACTACTTATTACGGCTTTAGCGGTCATGGGCGCTCCATGGCTAACGGCTTTGTTTGCTCCGGGTTTTCTTGAGGATACAGAAAAATATAACCTTGCCAGCGATATGTTGAGGATAACCTTTCCCTATTTGCTGTTGATCTCTTTGACCGCTTTTGCTGGTTCAATATTGAATAGCTATGGTTACTTTGCGATACCCGCTTTTACACCTGTTTTGCTTAACTTGGTGCTCATATCAGCGGCGCTTTGGTTAACGCCGTTATTTACAGAGCCAGTCATGGGCTTGGCATGGGGGGTCTTTATTGCAGGCCTGATACAGCTGTTTTTTCAGTTTCCCTTCTTGATAAAAATGGGCTTGATGCCTCGGCCACGCCTGGATTATCGTCATGAAGGTGTTCGACGTATTTTTATACTGATGGTTCCAGCACTATTTGGTGTTTCTGTAAGCCAGATTAATCTGTTGCTCGATACAGTGTTAGCGTCATTTCTACAAACAGGAAGCGTTTCTTGGCTTTATTATTCGGATCGTTTAGCTGAGTTGCCTTTGGGGATTTTCGGTATTGCCATTGCGACAGTGATTTTACCTAGTTTGTCTCGAAAGCATAGCAGTCAGTCTCACAAAGCTTTTTCTGACACGCTGGACTGGGCTATACGGATAGTTCTGTTGATGGGCGTTCCGGCAGCTGTTGCTTTGATTGTTCTTGCTGAACCTTTGGTGACGTCGCTATTTTATTACGGTGCATTAGAACAACGCGATGTCTATATGTCGGCAATGAGCTTACGTGCCTATGCCTTAGGGCTCTTGGCATTTATGTTGATTAAGGTCTTGGCTCCCGGGTACTTTTCAAGACAAGATATGAAGACGCCTGTAAAGATTGGCATATGGGCGATGTGTGCCAACATGGTTTTCAATTTGATTCTGATCTGGCCTTTGCAACATACAGGTTTGGCATTAGCGACAGCGCTTTCGTCTTGGATGAATGCTTTGTGGCTTTTGAGTGGCTTAGTGAAGCGTGATGTTTATCATAGAAGCGAAGGTTGGGCTTTATTTGTGCTGCGGATAGTTGTTGCTGTTGTTGCGATGGTGTTGGCGGTTTCCTGGATGAATGTTGAAACCGAAATTTGGTTTGATATGAGTGTTTGGGAGCGAATAACTAAGTTGCTAGCTTTGGTTGTCGTCGGAATCGTTTCTTATTTTATCGTTTTGCTATTAAGTGGGATGAAGCTAAGAGCTTTGGTTAAAGGCTTGGGAGATTGAACCTCCTTAGTCACTAAGGAGGTTCAGAAGAATTATGCTGCTAGGTTTGCTGCAACAAATTCCCAGTTAACCAGCTTCCAGAACGCTGTCAGGTAGTTCGGACGAACATTACGGAAGTCGATGTAGTAAGCGTGTTCCCATAGGTCAACAGTTAGCAAGGCAGTCTGGCCTTCAGTCATCGGCGTTCCAGCGTTGCTAGTGTTAACAATTTCCAAAGAACCATCTGCATTCTTAACTAACCAAGTCCAGCTAGAGCCAAAGTTGTTAACAGCTTTGTCGTTGAACTGAGCTTGGAAGTCAGCGAAAGATCCAAATGCTGCATTGATAGCCTCGGCTACTGCGCCAGTTGGCTCGCCGCCGCCATTTGGGCTTAGGCAATTCCAGTAGAAAGTGTGGTTCCAGATCTGGGCTGCATTGTTAAATACTGGGCCGCTTGAAGATTTGATGATGTCTTCAAGGGACTTGCCTTCAAACTCGGTTCCAGGGATCGCAGCATTCAACTTATCAACGTAAGTTTTATGGTGCTTGCCATGGTGAAACTCTAGAGTTTCTTGAGAAATATGTGGCGCTAGTGCGTCAATTGCATAGGGAAGTGCTGGTAATTCAATTGCCATGATGGGCTCTCCATTAATAATGAAAGTCTTTTTATACTATTTCTTGGTGAGCGATTTAGTCGACTCGTTAGAAAAAGCGTGGTTAGTAAGTCTATGATTTATTATTGCTTATTATGGCTCGAATGATAGCACCTAAATTTTTATAAGCCAAAAATCTTGCCTATATGCTTAGCAAATTAGCTTTGAAGTGGTGTTTAGTTTATTTATGTGCCGTATCGCACTGGTGCTAACTAGGTTTTTTTCTGTGTGGATGCTTCTTTTTGCTTGAATGGGTGCGTCCTTTATTACGAGAAGAATGTTTTTTATTTTCTCGTTGCTTAGGTAGGTGAACTTCCAGGCTTTTATGTTCGCCTGGTTGTAGGTTGTCGATAGACCAGGGGCCAATTGCTGCGCGAATCAGGCGGAGTGTTGGGAAGCCGACTTCAGCAGTCATTCGTCGCACTTGGCGGTTTTTTCCTTCGGTGATCGTTAATGCCAGCCAGGATGTTGGAGCATTTGCGCGCTGCCTTATTGGTGGGGTTCTCGGCCACAAGCAGGGCTCTTTAATTCGTTCGGCAATAGCTGGACGTGTTAGCCCATCTTTAAGTGTTACCCCATTACGCAATTTGTTAAGGGCTTCATCGCTAATCTCCCCTTCTACCTGTGCCCAATAGGTCTTGGGGAGCTTGTGTTTCGGGTCGGCAATTCGAGCTTGCATTTGCCCATCGCCAGTTAAGATCAATAGTCCTTCTGAGTCGTAGTCCAGTCTGCCGGCGGGGTATATTTTGGGGGTTTTAATAAAGTTTGAAAGCGTTGAGCGGCCCTCATTATCAGTAAACTGAGATAGTGTGTGATAAGGCTTGTTGAATAGGAAAATAGTAGGCATGGCCACATAATACGCGGACAGGAAAAAGTCTGCCATATAAATGGCAAGTGATTTACCCGGTTTTGTATAAAATCGGGTTAAGAGTAAATGGCTAAAGGCCTGCTATCTCTAGAGGAAGGGCAGGCTCTCAGTTTCAAGCTGAAACTGCTTTGGCTTCTTGCTCTGTTGATGTTTTTGTTTCCGTGTTCAATGGTGCTTGATGGCTAGGCTGAAACTCAGAACCATTTGCTTCTTCAACAGAAATAAACTCGTCATGGTCTACGTCATGTGCAGCGGAGCTTGGTTGAACCGTTTCAACTGCCGTAATATTTACAGCGTGAAAACCTTTGTCGCCTGGCTGCTTTTCAAAGTTGACCGGCTGCCCTGCTTTAAGGGTTTTATAGCCTTCCATTTGAATTGAAGAAAAATGAGCAAAAAGATCTTCATTATCACCGTCTTCGATGATGAACCCATAGCCTTTTGCATTATTGAACCACTTTACTGTACCTTGAGGCATTATCGACTCCCGTGTCTCCTGCGTTCGAACTATGTGTCTTGGCAATCCTGAATAAAGAATTCAAGGATGTCAGACTGCCTTTTTGGGTTCTTGGGCATGTAAAAGTTCAAACACCTGAAGTTTTATTTTTATTTGTATTCCGATGCAAAGCGCATCAAGTCGCTACTGTCAAATATTTTCTTAATGCTGTCAAGCGATTTGGGCGAAAGATATGATGCCTGGCCGTAATTCTTTCGATAGTTTTGCTCATGTTTTTCTTTATGCGATTTCTTTATAAGCTCAGTTGTTGCAAAATACGTATCTACCCCCAAATAAAGAGAAATGTAAAAATTCGTATCAAACTATGAGTAAAACTAAAGATTCTCTACTAGTATTAGCTCAAGGAACGCAAAATGATCCAGGTCATGAAGATGATCTGCTTGTCGCTCCTGCTAAGCCAGCGTTTAAACAGCCTTCGATGTATCAGGTTGTCATGTTAAATGATGACTACACGCCGATGGACTTTGTTGTTGAGGTGCTATTAAAGTTTTTTTCTATGAATGAAGAAAAGGCGACCCAGGTAATGTTAGCTGTTCACACTCAAGGTTATGCCGTGTGTGGCGTGTTCAGTCGGGACATTGCAGAAACAAAGGTGGCGCTGGTGAATCAATATTCGGCTGATTGTGATCACCCATTATTGTGTGAAATCAAAGCAGTCTAGAGCTTTATAGATATAGTTCTGCGTTTTACATGGGTAATCACATTGAGCGAATTAATAATAATTTCTGGGGTGAAAGATGTTAAGTAAGGACCTCGAACTGACCTTGAACGAAGCGTTTCGAAGCGCCCGTGAGAAGCGTCACGAATTTATGACTGTTGAGCACTTGCTATTGGCTTTGCTCGACAATGATGCCGCACTACAAGTGCTGGGTGCGTGTGGTACCGAATTGTCGGAGCTTCGAGAGGAGTTAACCGAGTTTGTAGACTCGACTACACCACTTATTCCAGCGAGTGATGAAGAGCGAGAAACTCAGCCTACTCTGGGCTTTCAGCGAGTTTTGCAGCGTGCAGTATTTCATGTTCAGTCTTCTGGTAAGAAAGAAGTTACTGGCGCGAATGTTTTGGTAGCTATATTCAGTGAACAAGAAAGTCAGGCTGTTTATGTGCTTAAGAAACAAAATATCGCGCGTATTGATGTAGTAAATTATATCTCGCATGGTATTTCCAAAATTTCCGATGACTCCGAGCCAGAGCAAGAGGGTGAGGCGTCTTCTGAAGAAGGTATGGAAGAGTCAGGCCAGAGTAATCCGCTCGAGAGCTATGCATCAAACTTGAATGAACAGGCAAGCTTAGGTCGCATTGACCCACTGATTGGTCGCGAGAAAGAGGTTGATAGAGTTGTACAGATACTGTCGCGTCGCCGTAAAAATAACCCCTTGTTAGTAGGGGAGGCGGGTGTTGGTAAAACGGCGATAGCTGAAGGTTTAGCTAAGCAGATTGTTGATGGAAATGTTCCAGCAATTATATCTGATGCTGAGGTTTATTCTTTAGATCTTGGTGCTTTATTAGCAGGAACCAAATACCGTGGTGATTTTGAAAAACGTTTTAAGGCTCTGCTAGCTGAGCTGAAGAAGCGAGATCATGCTATTTTATTTATTGATGAAATTCATACGATCATTGGTGCGGGTTCTGCTTCAGGTGGCGTTATGGATGCATCTAATTTGCTGAAGCCACTACTTAGTTCTGGTGAGATTCGTTGTATTGGTTCGACTACGTTCACTGAGTTCCGAGGCATCTTCGAAAAAGATAGCGCATTGGCGCGTCGATTCCAGAAGATAGATGTAAATGAGCCGGATGTTGAGGATACGATAAAAATTCTGCGAGGTCTGAAACCTCAGTTTGAAGCACATCATGAACTCAAGTATACGGATGAAGCATTGCGCTCCGCAGCAGAGCTGGCTGAACGTTATATTACTGATCGTCATATGCCTGATAAGGCCATCGATGTGATAGACGAGGCGGGTGCTAGTCAGCGTTTGAAAGAAGCTGATCAGCGCTGTGACTTGATTGATGTCGAGGATATTGAAGATGTGGTGGCTAAAATAGCGCGAATTCCTCCTCGTAGCGTGACAAGTTCTGATAAAGATATGCTTAAGAATATTGAGCGCGATCTTAAAATGCTAGTGTTTGGTCAAGATAAGGCAATCGAGTCTTTATCAACGGCAATCAAGCTTTCTCGCGCCGGTTTGAAGTCGCCTGAGAAGCCTGATGGTGCATTCTTGTTCTCTGGTCCTACCGGTGTTGGTAAGACTGAAGTAACTAAGCAGTTAGCAACTGTATTAGGTATTGAGTTGGTTCGCTTTGATATGTCGGAGTATATGGAGCGACATACCGTCAGTCGTTTGATTGGTGCGCCTCCTGGGTACGTTGGCTATGATCAGGGTGGCTTATTGACCGAAGCGGTCAATAAGAATCCTCACTGCGTTTTATTGCTTGATGAGATTGAAAAGGCGCACCCAGAAGTCTTTAACTTGTTGTTGCAGGTTATGGATCACGGCACCTTAACCGATAACAATGGCCGCAAAGCTGACTTTAGGCATGTCGTGTTGGTGATGACAACCAATGCTGGTGCGGAAGTAATTAGTAGACGCTCAATTGGTTTTAATGAGCAAGACCATTCTTCAGATGGTATGGAAGCTTTGAATAAGGTATTTACGCCAGAGTTTAGAAATCGCTTGGATGGCATTATTCCGTTTGCTTCATTATCGAGAGAAACAGTTTGCTATGTTGTCGACAAGTTCCTTATGGAATTACAAGTACAGCTGGATGCGAAGAACGTTGTGCTGCATGTTGATGATGAAGTGAAGCTCTATCTTGCAGAGAAGGGGTATGATGAAACTATGGGTGCTAGACCAATGGCTCGTCTGATTCAGGAAGACCTCAAGAAACCGTTAGCAGAAGAAATTCTCTTTGGTAGTTTGGCTGAAGGTGGCGATGTCCATATTAATCTTCGAGATAATGAGATTGTCTTTGATTATGAGCAAGAGCCAGCCTAAGGGTTGTTATTGACGAAAAAAAGGGTAAGAACATGGTTCTTACCCTTTTTTTATGACTATAAAGTCTCGCTTAAGCGAATGAGCGCGAGCCCAGACGAAATAATCTAGCGAGCTCTGTAGGTGATACGGCCTTTAGTTAGGTCGTAAGGCGTCATTTCAACTTTAACCTTGTCACCAGTCAGTATACGAATATAGTTCTTACGCATCTTGCCAGAAATATGAGCCGTTACAATATGGCCATTTTCTAGTTCAACACGGAACATGGTGTTTGGAAGGGTGTCTATAATCGTCCCTTCCATTTCAATGACATCTTCTTTCGCCATTAAAGCGTAACCTCATAAATAATTGAGCGTTTAGTTACAACAAGCCTGAAATTTAAGAGGCTAATTATCACCTCGAATTAAAGCTCGTTATTAGAAAAGTGCGACATTCTGCCTGAATCCGAAGGATTACGCAAAATGTTTGTTTATTGATCAGTAAAATAATTGCACTTATGGCGGGTTTGAGGGGCTAAAAAGAAGTTGCTGGAGGATTATTCGCTAGAACTCAGTAGCTGGTCTCTGATGTTTATCAGCTGTTCTTCTGTATACCACTGATCACCAATTCTGGCCTCAAAAGGTGAAAACTTTGTTTTGTACGCCATTTTCTTACATTCCTTAATAAAATAGCCTAAATACAGGTAACTTAGCTCTCGATTTTTGGCTTCCTCCACTTGCCAGAGAATGGCGTAGGTTCCTAGGCTTTTAGCCGAAAGCTCAGGGTCAAAGAACGTGTAAATGGCCGAAAGGCCGTCATTAAGTTGGTCGCAAACGGCAATGCCAAGTAAATGGTCGCCTTCAGAGAATTCTATGAACTGTGTTGTGCTGTGACCATTTACCAGGAACGATCTATATTGGTCGCGGCTCGGCGGGTACATATCTCCATCCGCGTGACGGCTGTGGATATATTTCTCATATAGTAAGTAGTGGTCTTCATGGAAATCAGCTGGAAGAATTTTACCTTTCACTTGGCTGTTTTTATTCCACACCCTTTTCTGACTTTTGCTTCTTTGAAAGTTTGGTGCAGACACGCGTATTGGTGTGCAAGCTTGGCAGCTAGTGCAGTGAGGGCGGTAATAATGTTGTCCGCTACGACGGAAACCCTGTGCTGAAAGTTCGCTATAGGTATCCGTGTCGATGATAACTTTTGGGTCGGCAAAGACAGTGCTTGCTTGCATGCCCGGTAGGTAGCTGCAATCGTGCTCCGGGGTCGCGTAAAGTGCCAGCTCTTGTTGTTGTGTCATAGCTTTGGGCTTTATCCGTTGCCTTGATTGGCGAATGCCCACTCGGAATGTAAGGGGCTTCGTTTAATATTTTTATTAAGTATAGATAAAAAATCTGACCTATCGATGCATTTTG
>NZ_LWFZ01001423.1:0-2315 GCF_001635225.1 Oleiphilus sp. HI0086 | reverse complement strand
TTTATCGGCAGGAATGGCCAAAACGGCGGCATCATCCGGCTGGGACAGTGCTACCTTCGCCTTATCCTCATAACGTGTTGAAAGCTGGGCAATCACGCGATTTAAAATAGGCTGCCCCACTTTGGCACCGCAACCGCCACAACGCATACTCATCGGCTCAGCATCCACACTCGCATTTTCAGCGGGGATCATCGGCTTGGCAAGTTCACTAAAGCGGCGCATAAATTTACGGTCGATTGAATCTTTCCAGTGCCATACCCATGCGCCCGACATTGCCCAGTCACCTCTAGAGGCAATTGCAGCTTTGTCGCCAGTACTCACTAAACTCAGGAACTTGCTCTGAGGGACAAAGGCTTTTAATGGCTCACCACGTAGGGCTTTTTCAAGATTATCAGCCAAGGGTTTACCCTGGCGAACAGCAAATACACCGGCTTTAGGCCGTGGGTGATCCAGCACATCAGCAATATCACCCGAGGCAAAAACATTAGGATGAGAAACTGACTGCAAACAAGCATCCACTTCTATAAAGCCCCGCTCACTACAGGCTAAACCAGCGGCTTTCGGCCATTCAGGGGCTGACGCCGATATTGCCCAAATAATCTTGTCTAAGCTTAGTTCCCTCGGGTTTTCAGCGTCTCGCGCATCGACCAAGCACCCTTCTTCAACTTTAGACACGCGAAAATCATGATGAACCTGCACCCCACGTTTATCCAATACCTTTTGGTAGCGCTGCTGCACTTTGGCATTGTGGCTGGGCAGTATCGTGTCACTCCCCGAGACCACGTGAAAGCGAAGTTGCTCAAAGCTCGTCTTTCGGTATTTTAGCGCACACTTAAGTTTGTGCTGCATCGCTAGCGCAACTTCAACACCACTGGCACCACCGCCGACAATACCAATATCTACCGGCGAAGTGAGTTCCTTACTCAGTAGGGATTGCTGCAAGTCATGCCAGAGAGCGAGAAAGCGATCAACAGGTTTCACACCAACGCTAAACTCTTTAGTGCCTGGTATGTTTTTTAAGTCTGGAGAAGAGCCTATATCTATCGACAATACGTCGTACGAAAACGGCGGATGCTGCTGACAGAAGATGGTTTTCGCTTCAAGATCGAGGCCTGTCACGCTATCTTCAATAAAGCGCACCCCAAAACTTCGACACGCTGCGCCCAGGTCGATATGCACGTCTTCATGCTCGTAGTTCCCGGCAATCAAGCCAGGCAGCATACCTGAGTAAGGTGTGAGTACTGAATTGGAAATCAGGGTAATGCGCACACCAGGTAGGTGACGCTTGGCCAACATGCTCAGAGCAATAGCGTGGGCATGGCCACCACCGATTAACACCAAGTCTTGGCTAATGGGTGTATCAGTATTTGTCTCATTTTTTTTCACGTTTATTCCTAATCCAGCTCTTTAAGAGAGGCGGTAATCAATGGTAATCATTCGTTATCGCTCCCTCTTTAGTGCCCTAAACCTGTAGGCAGAGCCTTCCACGGCTCGCATGAAGGCTAGCACGAGGTTGATCGAGCGAGGGATAGAACCCTCTGCCTACAGTCATTGTTATTTGTTAAATATAAGCTTGAATGCCACTACTCCGCCAGTGCGCACGGCGCACCCTATAACGGGACTGTTCCTCTTACACTAACGCATATCCGGCAAGGCATTGAGCCGCAGCTTTCGCCTAATACCGCGTGATAAGGTATCGACAAGAATATTCAGCAATGCCGTCACTAAAATTAAAAACAAGGCGCGATCAAAGCGCAACTCTTCGAAGGCCGAGTCGACGTAAAAACCCAAGGTATGCACGCCGAGAATTCCCAGTATGGCACTCTCTCGTAGAATCACCTCCCAGCGGTAAAACAAAAAGGCCAAAAAGGGCCGATATAATCTGGGCGTGACTTCGTAGGAATATAGATTAATGCCTTTCGGGGCGTCTTGTCTTAGCTTAAGGTTGCGTGATGCGTTGCCAATCAAATGCGCGATAATCGCACCATTGTGCAAGCTCAAAGCCACGATCGCGGGCACCATCGAGGGACCCATCATAATCAGTAAAACAAACACCAACATCAGCTCAGGTATAGAGCGCAAAACGACTAACAAGAAGTGTGACAGATAACGGCTGCCTTTGTTCAAAAATAAGGGTGAAATAAAGGGGTACATGACTAAGGCTAAGATGCCACTGCCCACCAATGAAATCATGGTCAGTAATAAGGTATTCCAAACGCCTTCGGCCACCTGCTGCTGTATCAGAAAGCTAGCCCAGTCCCATGTCGCATACCAAGCCTCTAGCTGCCAAAGAGTTTCAGCCCCTTTTAAGGGTT
>NZ_LWFZ01001422.1:0-1580 GCF_001635225.1 Oleiphilus sp. HI0086 | reverse complement strand
TTTCTCATTCGACTGCGACAACTACTACGAGGCAAAGCTCTCGTTTAATTTTTTTTCAGCAAGCGCTTACTTATTATGTAACTTGAATAAGGGGTTGGTATTGGCTATAACGGCTGCCACATCACCTTTATCTGAATTATCAATTTTCGCCGCAGACAGTTCTGCTCTGCTTTCACAAACCGTGAAACCTTCAGCAAGTATGCAATCTCGCTCTTCAGCAACGTCTTCACTCGAAATTGAGTTGCTACCCTTAATTAGCCTCTTTGATATAGGCGTGTACTTTCCTTGTGCCAACTTTCGATGGTATTGAGGTTCAAACGAGAGTTGTTTTTGAGCTTTATTCTTCATCAGTATTCCGGTCTTAATATTTAGTTCTTCTATTTTAGCTTAGAAAGAGATCCAATCCGTAGCCACCACCACGCTATAGACATCTACCCCATAGTCTATCACTCCAAGGCTCAACACTACACAGTGCTTTGAAGCGGGATATCGGTAAATACAGTGATAAGAAATGTAAATCGACTGAGAAGTTTGGAGAGAGCCCGGAATTACCTGGTACGGATCAGAGTCAATCAAAGCCTACGCCCAGACACAGTGACCATCGGTGGGACATTAGAATGAGAGAAATAGCTCTGTTTTGAGCTACCTCTTTTAACTCGAAACAATCATTGCTCAACACCCAGTGTTTTGCGTTTAGAGTCGGATTAGCTGTTACTTTGGAATCCCTGCAGCCCATCATCAAGGGACTAATTTTATGCACGGAACAGAAGTCTGCTATCGTTTAGCCACTCACTTGCTAAAAAGCCAACGACTCTGGCCAGCTATATTTAGCGCTCGGTTTAGTCATACGCTAGTTCCTTTTAAATCTTAGTGCTAGCCTAGACCTTGCAGTTAGTTGTGCTCGATTGGACGCTTACATTTAAAGAAACCGAACACATTTTCTGATCACACTCCCATCATATTGTTTATATTAGCTGCACTACTTGCGCTCTTTTCTCTCAAATACATCATATCTAGTTTTATTAGGACCTCAACAAAGGAACATAGTTCTGCAAAGACGGTTTCAAACGTTGCATGGCTTTTCGTTGTCTTGATGGTTTGCTCGACAACCTCTTTTAAGCTTCGTTTTCCATCTATATGTTCAAACAATGCTTTGCTGTGTGGGTTTCTTTTTAAGGTAAACATTTGGTTCAGTTGTATTTGATTTCCTGGTGCAGAAAACGCCTTAAGCAAATTTTGCTTACGTTCATTTTGGCCGTAAATGGTGCTGATGGCAGGAACCAGATCTGTATTCTTTATGCTAGGAGTAGAAGTTTCCTTAAACGAAACAAAACAGCATTGTTTCATGATTTGACCAAACAACAACTCGCAGATAGATTGCTGTTTTCTAAGCGGAAGTTGTTTGATTGTGTTCAACAGCTCTGGGTCACGAATATAGGTTTCGGGATAAAAAATCATGTCACCAAGAGGGTGGTCAGGATTATATAGTTTATTTAACTTCAATCCTGCATTTTCAACATAGTCGTACATTTCGTTTACGGTATAGGCCCGGTCTTGAGAGTGTATTAGTAGATCGTATA
>NZ_LWFZ01001421.1:0-709 GCF_001635225.1 Oleiphilus sp. HI0086 | reverse complement strand
TGCCTTTATGGATTGCAAAGTGCATGATGCTTGCGGGAACTAAAAAGTTGACCAAGGAGGGGAGAAAGAGTGCAAAAAAATCGCTGAATTCGATAATACCTTTTTGCCAGACCATTAGCGTGGTGATGTCGCCGAAGGGGCTGAATGCGCCACCGGCATTTGCTGCGACAACAATGTTAACGCAGCTGACCGAGACGAAGTTAGACTTACCATTTGCGACAGCGATAACGACGGCGCAAAGTATAAGTGCGGTAGTTAGATTGTCTGCGATCGGTGAAATTACGAACGCCAGGAAACCTGTGAACCAGAAAAGTTGGCGATAACTAAAACCTTTTGATATTAGCCAGTAACGTAAATCATCAAACAACCCTCTCTCTACCATGGCATTAATATAGGTCATGGCGACAAGTAAGAAGAAAAATAGCTCACTATATTCAAGGAAGTTATGCCGGATTGCAGGCTCAATTAATTCGCTATCACCAGAGCGGTGGTACGCAAAAGCAATAATAATCCATATCAGAGAGGCGGCTAGAAGAACTGGTTTGGACTTTCGCAGGTGTATTTTTTCTTCAAGTACGACAAAAACATAAGCGAGACAGAAGACGCTTAATGCCAGATAGCCAGTCCATGACGAGCTTAAATCATAGGGCTTAATCAGTTGTGGCTCACTATGCGCATTGGTAGCGAGTAGCGTGCAAGCGATTACTAA
>NZ_LWFZ01001420.1:0-947 GCF_001635225.1 Oleiphilus sp. HI0086 | reverse complement strand
ACATCTTCCGTACTCTTGCTATTACTATAAATAAGCTCAAACCGATCACTTTCGTATAGATAAAGGTCGTTTTCAACCTGGATTACAAAGTTACTTTGCTGAACTGGCTGGCTGGTATTAAGGGTAAGGTTTGTATAACCGTTGAGCGTTAATGTTGGCGTATCAAATATAGCGTTAATGCGTGCTTGTATAGGAGTTGAGCTACTTGTTGGGTCATCGACAGTAAATAGATATGAAGTTGGTATAACAAATAAGTTAGATCCTTGCTGGGCCAATATCTTGTTATTTGATACTTGAGTAAAAGTAAGGGGTTCTGTGAAAGGGAGTTGTGTACTCCATTCTATTGTTTGTATTTCGTTAAAACGGTCTATTTCTGCATAGTTAAAAGATAGTTCGGAAGAGTTGTTGTTATAGCTAAGGTAGCCATAGTTTCCTTGCCATACTGATGAAATTACTTTTGCTGAATCGTAGTCAATAACTAACTCGGGATCTTGTTTTCCCTCAGAAACGACGCTGTGTTCAAAGATTGTGAAGATGTTCTCATCAATCAGAGTAGAAAAATCAATTTTTTCATAGAAAATATCGCCATCACAAGCGGTTGAAGCCGAAACATGAAGGATGATTTCAGGAAGGTGTTTAGTGCTGACATTGGACTCTTTTCGGTCTTGAAAAGCGTGGGTTGTAGGCATTCTAATAGCTGAGATACCACAAATATGGCTACTTAGATTTGCTAATACATAATGTTTGTTATTGTTGGCTTTGTCGAGATCGAAGAGGTTTATAACGCTTTCTTCTTGCGAGTTTCTCGTTACATAGGCTATGTATTCGAAACCTTGTTTTTCTTCATCTATGTCGAAAGCTAGTGCGGTCTGAAAGTCGTTAGTTGCTTCAGCAAAATCGGCGAGCTTGTAGGTTATAAGGTTGTCATTCTTGATAGTGTAGTAGCT
>NZ_LWFZ01001419.1:0-1183 GCF_001635225.1 Oleiphilus sp. HI0086 | reverse complement strand
AGAATCGTACTAAAGGAATATCTATGACAGGTCTGGCAGAAGATAAACTGCAAGAGTTTGCTAATGGTGTCGCTGATTTGTGTGATCAGTTAGGTGTTGAGGATCATGAAGAGAAATTGACCGCGATTGGGAATACTTTTATAGGGGCAGCGCTTTCACTAGGGAAACCCAACTTCTCAGTCAATGTTGATGGCTTAGCTACAGCTTCTGTTGAATCCGTTCNAGAGGCCGTCGAAGAAGAATAATTAAGGTTGATCGAACAGGTCTAATTGTTTTTCTGAACTGTTTTTTCTTCGTAAGGTAAAGCCAAGTTGGGAATGTACTTCTGATAACCAGGCTCGATAAGCCTGTCCACACCTAGCTTCAAATGGGTAAGCCTGGTTTAGTTTTTTCCGTATCAGCTTCACATCATTTTTCCCCGTTTCGAGGATAACTGCATGAATAATTGGTCCCGCGAGCTCTCTATAATGATCTAATTTCGACGCAGAAGACACGGGTTCCAGACAGCTGACCAGGTTAAATTAATGCACAGTGAAAGTTTGAGTGACTGCCCTTGCCTGATCGGAAAGCGTTTTATTGAGATTCTTAACTAAAAGGTTAAAGGTAACCAGAGTAAAACCATCTTGCGCATATTCGAAAACAGCGTCTATATCCAGGATGAACCCTTTATCAATGTTGGTTTGAACTAGGTCCAGCATGAGTTCTACAGCATCGGTTAAACCATCTATGTCTTCACAGAAAGGAATCTCTATAGGTCTTTTCAAAAAAACTGCCTTCATTTTTTTTCTATTATGCATCAGGGATGTTTGGCTAGTATAACTCAATTGCAACAGATGCCTCTGCACAATTGTCAGGCTCAGATATCAAGCAGGTCTCTATTATAACATTGGCATCTTTTGGAATAATATCCAGAAAATCCGTTGCATCGACAACATGATTTTGGATACCTTCAGGCTTATTTAAAGGAATACTTGTTGTAGAAAATTGGTTCAAATTATCCTTTGCATATACACTTTCAAATGAAGCGAATTCACTACACCCATAATCTGCTCCCAATGCCATTGGGAAAGAACACTGGATAGTGAACAACTCCAGATCATTATCAATCTCAATAATATCATTATCACTCAGATAGACCTTTGCTTGGTAAAGCTCTCTTTGATTAACACCTAACGTAGTGTCA
>NZ_LWFZ01001418.1:0-651 GCF_001635225.1 Oleiphilus sp. HI0086 | reverse complement strand
CAAAATGCGGTCGCCTGTGCGGCTGGCCAGCAATCTCTGCTTGTGCCGACGAAAGATAAAATGTCCGCCCTTAGAACACTCTCGGGAAATACAAGCATCAGCGACCTGGAGATCAAGCAACCTTCCTTGCAGGAAATATACAGCCACTTTATTCGCAAGGGAGAGCAATAAATATGGATAAAATACTAACTGTCGCCTCAAAAGAATTTAAAGATGGCTTCCGCAATCGCTGGACTTTGGCGATCACGGTAATCTTCGCCATTCTATCTTTAGGGCTTACGTATTTTGGCGCGGCTGCCTCAGGTAGTATCGGCTTTGCCTCGCTCAACTCAACCTTAATTAGTCTGGCAAGTCTGGCCGTTATCCTGATTCCCTTGATCGCATTGATGATCGCCTACAACGCCTTCGTAGGAGAATATGAACAAGGCACCATGCTACTCCTGCTCACCTACCCCCTCAGTCGACGCGATATGTTGATTGGCAAATTTCTGGGCCAAGGAAGTATCATCGCGATCTCCTCCCTGCTTGGTTTTAGTACTGCTGCAGCAGCCATTATCTTCAGCAGCGAGGTGGAAACCCTAGAAGTTCTCAATGCATTTTTCTGGTTTATTCTATCGGCGACACTACTTGGCTGGGTTTTTATTGCCATCG
>NZ_LWFZ01001417.1:0-1013 GCF_001635225.1 Oleiphilus sp. HI0086 | reverse complement strand
CAATTACCCAATAAGCTGGCTCAAAGCTTTTCTGGCAAGCCTGGTTATTTTCTCCTGCTCTACAAAGGTGTGGAGCGAAAGCGCCAATATCGCGGTTGCCTCTAACTTTATCTCCACCGCCAAAGTTTTAATTAAAAACTTTGAGAGTGAAAGCAAGCACAAGATCCATGCCTCCTATGGATCGTCGGGTAAGTTGGTCGCACAAATTACTCACGGCGCTCCTTTCGAGCTATTCTTGTCGGCCGATCAAAAGTCACCACACTTCCTCAGCGCTAAGCACCTTACCCTACCAGAGTCACAGTTCACTTATGCGATCGGACGGCTGGCACTATGCGCTAACACCCCTATTTCTGACGCCAGTTTGTCAAATATACTAAAAGCGCCGCAGATTAAGAAAATAGCATTAGCTAATGCTAAGCTTGCCCCTTATGGACGCGCTGCCCAACAAGTATTAGAACAACTTGAAATAGACCAAACTGATCGTAACAAATGGATTCGCGGCGAGAATATTGCGCAAACTTTCCAGTTTCTGATCAGTGGTAACGTTAACCTAGCCTTTATTGCAAAAGCTCAAGCAAACTCTTCAGACAATATTCAGTCAGAAGCATGTATTTCTATTCCCTCTGAGCTATATGATCCGATAAAGCAGGATGCTATTCTACTAAGTCGAGCAAACAAGTCCCCTGCTGCCATTGCTTTCTATAACTATCTTAAACAAGGCAAAGCTAGGGAGATAATACAAGGCTTTTCGTATAACGTGCCCGACATCACTCTAGACAATCAGCACAATTAAGCAGCGATATGTTTTTTTCTGAAGCAGATTATTCAGCCATATTAGTCACATTAAAACTTGCTACAGTTGTTACGATCAGCTTATTAGTCATGTGCACGCCACTTGCGTGGTGGCTTGCCCGCACAAAATCTTGGCTAAAAGTACCTGTATCTGCCCTGGTCTCTCTACCCTTAATTTTACCCCCCACGGTACTAGGCTTTTACCTTTTGATCGCAATGGG
>NZ_LWFZ01001416.1:0-1107 GCF_001635225.1 Oleiphilus sp. HI0086 | reverse complement strand
CGCATGCCAGTAAGTTTTGCCTCAGGTATTGTACGCTTACTTTCTAGCTGACCAATATAAGATACAAATTGCCACTCTCCTAACCAAGAAAGCAATGGTGTTTCAAAGGTTTGCCCCTGCTTGGTTCTTAAGAATACGCTCGGCACCGGATCTGCATTATTTGTCAGGATCAAACTCGACTGAGAACCCGCGCCCCACCATTGATCGACTGCGCCAACACCCAATACCCAGTTGCCATCACGACCGCCCAGCACGCCAGCCAAATAGGAGCCATAAAAGTCTGTCTGGACGGCATCATCACCAGGGTCTGTCATGACATTAGCTTGAAGCCTGAAGGCAAAGCTTTCACTATCACCTTCCATTGTTTTATGGATCTCTCCTTTTTCTTGCTGGAAAGAACCAAAATCTCTTAATAATGGCCTAGCACTGCCCGCTGTCACTTCAAGGCTTTTTTTAATACCGGACTTAGTCTGCTTACGTAGCTCAAAGCGTAATTCTCTAATCGCAGTTTTTTGTGCTGAATTGAGCTTCGAGTGATCAGCTTCTGCTAATGCACTTTTTACGTCCGCCCACATAAGCGGCCAGGTCGTTAAAGAGATATCGATCACTTCTGCATCATTGAGTAGCTGAAGATTATTTCGAAGCCTAAGGTCACCTACATCAATCCATGGCGCAGCGTTTACCGTGGCAGCCATAACAAGAGAAAGGGACATTACAAGGGTGCTGAGAAGCTTAGATTTGATAGACACGAATTAGACTTTTTAGTGGTTGATTCTATGGCTGGGCATTATAGGGGTTTTGCACTTAAAGGTAAAAGCGAAAAGAACTTAAACCACAGAGGACACCGGGCGCTTCGCTGCACAGAGGAAGAGATGGAGACACATCTAAAGAAAGCTTTTATCATTTCTCTGTGTAGGCCGCAGGCCTCTCTGTGCCCTCGGTGGTGAACCGTCTTTTATGTCTTAATCTTTAAGTGATAAACCGATGAACCACAGAGGACACCGAGCGCTTCGCTACACAGAGGAAGAGATTGAGACACACCTAAAAAGGCTTTTATCTTTTCTCTGTTTTTATCTTTTCTCTGTGTAGGCCGCAGGCCTCTCTGTG
>NZ_LWFZ01001415.1:0-764 GCF_001635225.1 Oleiphilus sp. HI0086 | reverse complement strand
GTACAGTCAAACTTCCAGATGTTATGCTTTGCTGCAATCAAATGAGATTCTAGTACCAGTTGATCGCCCGGAACAATTGGCCTTTTAAAGCGCGCTTTATTTGTTCCGGCAAAATAGTGTATTAAGTTTTCACTTGGCTTTTTGTTAGTCGTAATAAAGCCGAGTATGCCTGAAACCTGCGCTAGTGCCTCCAGCACAAGCACACCAGGCATGATTGGTTGATCAGGGAAATGTCCTTGAAAGTAGTTTTCGTTTACCGTCACATTTTTAAAGCCCTTGATCCACTCTCCAGCTTTAACCTCTGTAACTCGATCCACTAATAAAAAAGGGTAGCGGTGAGGAAGATATTCTTTAACGTCATTGATATCCATAATCATGAGATTCGACTCTTTTAAAGCAAGTTCAGGCAGTATCGCCAGCAGATCAAAACTATTTACTTGTCGGCAACAATCTTCTCTAATGCTTTTAAACGACCAGCCATTTTATCGAGCTGCCGAAGTCTTGCAATACTTTTCCGCCATTGAGCATTAGGCTGAACGCCCGTTCCAGACGAATACACGCCAGGCTCACTCAAGCTTTTTATCACCATCGTCATTGCAGTGATATGCACATCGTCAGTTATCGTTAAATGACCCGCTATACCACTTGCGCCGCCGATAACACAGTTCTTTCCGATCGTCGTACTCCCCGCAACAGCACAACATGCTGCCATGGCAGTATTTTCGCCAACACGGACATTGTGAGCAATTTGAATCTGATTATCG
>NZ_LWFZ01001414.1:0-971 GCF_001635225.1 Oleiphilus sp. HI0086 | reverse complement strand
TGCCTATGGACATTTCGGACGCGAACCTTTTGAGCATACCTATAGTTACAAGGAAAACGGCGAAGAGAAAACTAAGACCTTCACCGCTTTCACCTGGGAAAAAACTGACAAGATCGATGCCTTGAAAGCAGCTGCAAAGGTTTAAAGACAGTAATTTTTACTAATACGACAGACTGAACCTACTTCAGCCTGCACTCAATATTACGTTGGCCGGAAAGCAATCCGGCCCACAAGACAGGACATAATTATGAGCTTCACAGATTATAAAGTTGCCGACATCAATCTAGCCGATTGGGGCCGTAAAGAAATTCAAATCGCTGAAGGCGAAATGCCTGCACTGATGGCTTTACGTAGAAAATATAAAGAAGCACAACCATTGGCTGGTGCAAAAATCATGGGTTGTATCCACATGACAATCCAGACAGCAGTTCTAATCGAAACTTTGGTCGACCTTGGTGCTGACGTTCGCTGGTCATCATGTAACATTTTCTCTACTCAGGATCATGCAGCAGCGGCAATTGCAGCAGCGGGTATTCCAGTATTTGCCTGGAAAGGTGAAACAGAAGAAGAGTTCCTTTGGTGCATCGAGCAAACCATACTATCTGAAAAAGATGGTAGCAAAGTTTGGGATGCCAATATGATTCTTGACGATGGTGGTGACCTGACTGAGATGGTGCATAACAAGTACCCTGCACTGCTTAATGATATTCACGGTATTTCTGAAGAAACAACAACAGGCGTACACCGATTGTTAGAAATGATGACGAAAGGTGAGCTAAAAGTTCCAGCGATTAACGTTAACGATGCTGTAACTAAATCCAAAAACGATAATAAGTACGGCTGCCGCCACTCATTAAATGATGCCATTAAACGTGGTACAGATCACTTACTCTCTGGTAAAAAAGCACTAGTAATTGGCTACGGCGACGTAGGCAAAGGCTCTGCTGCCTCATTGCGCCAGGAAGGTATGA
>NZ_LWFZ01001413.1:0-25935 GCF_001635225.1 Oleiphilus sp. HI0086 | reverse complement strand
GTGCATTAACTTCGACAGAGCTATTATTGGGTGGAATTACCAGAATAGAGGTCGGTTTGCTTTGCTTAAGGGCCGTGTAGTCATAACCTTTAACGGCACAACCGGATAAAACTCCAAAAGCAAGTATTGAAATAACTAAGAACTTGAATCCCTTCATTTTGTTTTCTCCTTATGATGGCTGTTAGATGCTTCCAAGGCGGTGTCTTGCATGTTGGAGCGAGTCAGAATGCCGTCAACAAATACGCTAGATTCAGGGTACAGTGCTTTTTCTTGTAGCAAAGCGCTTTTTGCCAGGCCAGGGTTTCCGGCTTGAGCGTGAACCATTCCTAAGTGAGCATATAGGCCGGGAGGAACTTTCATCCCTTTATTTTCTGCTCGCTCTATAGTTAGGTTTAGTTTATAGATCTGCGTGGCAGTATCTGCTTCGCCGGGGTTGAGGTAAATATCGTAAACGATTTCTTGGTAATCACCCCAATAGTACAAATTACTATGAGTTGAACATGCTTGAGCCAAAAGAATGACCGCCATTGCAGCGATCAACTTGATATTAATGTATTTCATCGAACTTCCTTATGTCGATAGTTAGTTGCTATTTTTCAACAGACCAAACGCCGGACTCTAGATCTCTAACTAAATTATTAATGGCTTCGGTAATCGCGAAGTTAAGAACTTTGCCATTAAGCGTTGCATCATAACCCGCTGTGCCACCGAAACCGATGACTTCGCGATTGCTCAGTGCATACTCTCCGGCACCTTGTGTTGAATAGATTATTTGGCTGGTTGTTACGTCAATGATATTGATGGAAACTTTGGCATAAGCAATTTGCTCCTTTCCGCGCCCCAAGATACCAAATAGTTGCTTGTCACCAACTTCTTTACGGCCAAACTCCGAGACTGCGCCTGAAACGACATATCTTGCGCCCGTAATGTTTTGCTTTTGACCGCGATAGGCAGCTTCTTGCTCAAGCTCTTTCATCGCGTCACGGTCAACAAGGTTGAATCTGTTCGTTTGTTGAAGGTGGGTCTTTAAGATGGTCTTGCCTTGCGAACCTAGGCGATCGCCACCAGAAGAAAATAGACCCTGCATATAGTTTGAACGGTTATTAAAATTGCCTACTACCATGGCTGTTTTCTTACCACTATAGTTTGTTTGATAGCTGGCAACTCGATCTGGTTGAATAGCTCGCTTACTTTCCGTTGCGCAGGCGCTAAGGAGTACAAAAAGTGAAACTAAGGAAATTACTTTGCTAAAACGTAAGGAGAAATTCTTCATAATTAAGGTCCTTCAGGTAGGTTTGCTCCAAAGATTATCACAGCAACAAGCCTAGGTGTACTGGATTAATCTTCAATATGGGGCGAATCACCCCGCTTAATTGGGTATAATATGCGCCAGTTTTATTTTTATCTCATTCTGTAAAAGAGGCCTCCTTTGACCCAGTTTCGTCCCTGTATCGATTTACATCAAGGCAAAGTAAAGCAAATTGTTGGTGGTAGCTTGAATGACCAAGGTGCCGATACTAATTTTGTGAGTGCTTATGATGCGGCTTACTATGCTTCCTTATACAAGGAGCATAACTTACAAGGTGGGCATGTTATTGCACTAGGCCCAGGAAATAAGGACGAAGCACTTAAGGCACTATCGGCCTGGCCTCAAGGTTTACAATTTGGCGGGGGCGTTAATCATGAAAATGCCAGCGAGTTTTTGGAAGCAGGTGCGTCGCATTTGATCGTCACGTCTTACCTCTTCGAAGATGGGGAGCTATCTTCTGACAGAATTGAAAAGATAAAAGCGGAGACGGGAGCGGAGCGTTTAGTGATGGATCTGAGTTGCCGAAAAACCGAATCGGGTTGGAATATTGCGACGGATCGTTGGCAAACAGTGACCCGTACTCAGATTACCAAGAATACCCTCGCTGAGTTGGCAGGGCACTGCAATGAGTTTTTAATACATGCTGCCGATGTTGAAGGGCTACAAGCAGGAATTGATGAGGACCTGGTTTCTTTATTAGGAGAAATTTCCCCCATTCCAGTCACTTACGCTGGCGGTGCACGTTCTTTCGAAGACTTAAAATTGGTTCATCAGTTATCTGGCGGCAAGGTTGATCTGACAATAGGGAGTGCCTTGGATATTTTTGGGGGGGCGGGGCTTACACTTGATGAGTGCATCTCATGGAATGAAAATCGCTAGCTAGGTTTTGTTTTTCAAATGGGCCTTAATCAGAAAGTTTCTGGGGCTGACTGAACTCTCACAGAATGTCGATATTTGGCAATGATAGCCATTTTCCTCCAGAAACAAGCAGCGATCCAGTACCAGCCAGGTTTCCAACGCGCGCCTAAATAACATCCTTACCAGCTCTAGTTTTTCGTATTCTTGATACTTGGTTTGCCCCAGAGATTGGTAGTGTAAAAAGTCTATTGTTTGCGGCAGGTCAATATCTTTTAGCTGCGCACATTTTTTGCAAAAACGTTCGAAGCCTTCTTGAAGAATACGAATGCTGAGAGAGGGGCAAGGAAGGTATTGATCAGTATGTCTGATATCTTTTTGGAGCGTATCAAAGCCGAGTCGCCAAGCTTGTAGTTGTTTGCGCTTTCGGGTTTCAGCGGCCGATGCCGTATTACACTGTCTTGTCGCTAAACGCAAATCCTCATTGCTTAGGCTCAGTAGGGTAGTTCGGCCTACAAGTGATAGCGCCTGGTAGTTTTCAGAGCTATTGAAGCGGTGATAGCAGCATGGTGAGAAGGTCATTCTGTTAGAGTGACTTTCTACACCTTGCTTTAGCATATGTACATGCAGGCCACCGCAGGCATGCAAGGCAATTAGGTGATGGTTAGCTTCAAGCAGCTGAGACAGGTCATCATTCAATACATCACACTCTAGCGCCACAGTTTGATTGCTCAATTTTCTGGTGCGGGAAAGGATATTTGCCTGATTGACTAGCTGCGTATCAATCTCTAAACCGGTGACTTTTTGCTTGTATAGCTCTGATATTAATCGACCTAAATGCAACTTTCCGCAACACCATTCAATAAGCGGCGTTGTGGGTGGAGATTGGCTTTTGATAAAGGACTTTATCTGCGCTGCTTTTCTGCCAGGAATTCCTGTATCCCAAAATGCGGGTAGTTCTACTTCCTTTGTTGCTTTTGATGTCTCTGAAGCTGGAACGCTAATAAGTGAAAGGAGTTCAGACGCCACGGGGAAATAATTGGCTGCCGAGGCTAGTAAGTCCTGATCAGAAAGCTGAAGCGTATCAATATCATCTGAGCTAAGTGAACGTAACCAGGCTTGCAATTCGGGGTAATCATCCAAGCGAGAGTCAATACTAGAAAAAGCAGGCGGCTTCCAAAGATGCTCATAGCGTTTAAGGATTTGATCTAATTTCGTAAAACGAGCTTTCATCTGAATAAAAAGTTCTTAGGAGATCTTTAGATTATAAATTAGATATTCTATGACGAACGGATGCAAACACTTAAGCGCTTTTGTTTCGTTTGTTATCGAATTGTTACCCAGGTATGGAGCATGTGAGACGCTGGCCGATAAGGTTAATAAGGCTAGCGTAAGCGTCAGCTCAAGTTATCAGGCAAGCAAATTGCATCCAAACTTCATAAGCGTATAAAAGGCAAAAAACTGCCGAAAAATTGGCATTGAGAGGTGGATCATGGGTATTAATGCACAAGAACTCAATGATTATGTAATTCGTCCCGCACTCGCGGCTTTGGATGAACGCTCCCAATTTGCAGAACATTACTTATTGAAGCTAGCTTCTAAACGTTCCTCTTACGGTGAGCACTTGGTAGCCTCGAAGCAGTCTGATGGTTTAGGTATTTATGCGATTAGTCCTGAAAGTCACACCGCTTTATGGGATGAGTATTTAGCTTTTCAACCAGACCTGGCGAGTACCGTACGGGGTTTGGCTTCGCAAAGGGCATTTTTGGAAAACCCTCATGCTGAACTTGCAACCAATCTTGTTTATGCAAGCGCGATAGCCTGGTTGTTGACTCAGTACCGTAAGAATTGTGAGCAAGACCCGGTATCTGGATATGAGGATATTGCCTGATTTTCAAAGCAATTCTTAGAACGGCTTTACCTTGGCTATCTCTTCTTTCAAGCGTCGCTTATATTCATCCTGATCTTCGATATCTTTTAACTTTGCATAGATGGTTTGTAAGTCTTGTTTGTACTGTTTCATCTTCTTTACATCGTCGCTTAAGAAAATCGTATAAGCTTTCATTGAAAAGCCCAAGACCAGGATGAAAGGGAGCGATAGAAGTGAAATGGAATGTAGGGTCAGAACCACTAGCCACTTAAGCAAGCCAGAAACACTGTTCCTGTTATACAACGGTAAAGTGAGGGCGTTGGTCCAGACTGAATAGTTTTTTCGAAGAGCTTCAAGAGCTTTTTTGTGGCCGACCCAAGACGGTGTAAACATCGCAAGTAGATCATAGTCTTTGCCGTTATCGAGCCGAATACGCATATTGAAACCTTCAGAATATACAGAGGGAATTATAGTAAAGGTCTAGCAGGAATATGCCAAGTAATGAGGAACTATTTTATAGCTCCTGTGGTGCTTTGTTGAGGGGGGCTATTCGTGATTCGTTATACTGCTCTAAAGGAATTATTCGATATCCATCAGCTATTTGTAGTATCTTACTTCCCGCTGCCGATACTTTCTTTAAGCCTATAACAAACCCTACCAACAGACCTATACCGATGAGTACTAAGCCTATAATGGTGATAATTAACCAGCGATTGATACTGTCGACAATCGGCGTTACGGTTTCGTCCCGAACTGTTTTAAGTGACTGAGTTAGCAGCTCATTTGAAGGCTGTTGAGCCTTCTTAATGGTTTCGGGAAAGCTACCAGCTGCCCGATTGAGTTTGTTGGTCATGCTGTCTACTTTATCGGCCAAGTCATTAATCAAACGCAACTGCTCGGGAGAGAGATCCTGAAGATTTTCTGAAACCTCATCCAGGGCAAGAGATAGCTTTTCGCTAGCTTCTCGGAGAACTATGCCTGACTCCTTCAACTCCTTGATCTCAATATTAATAGAGACATATTTTCCAAGGTCTTCAGAGGGCTGTTCAGGTGAAGGCATCTCTATCGAATTTGCATAAAGCTTTGCGCTGATACTTAAGCTAAACAGTATTAGTATAAGGAGGGAGGTCGTAACGGCTTTCATTATAGGCTTGTCCTGTTATTGCTTTGGAAGGCGGATATTTACATCCACGGCATTACTAGGAAAGTGCAAATGTATCAAGCCAGTTTCCGGGTTGTTACGAGAAATAATCCAGCGCTGGCTGTCGACGCCTACTAAGGTTCCCGTTACGGGTACCTGTCGGTAGTCACTAGGTGCGATAACAACCTTACTGCCAATTCTATGGTCTGAGGTGTAACGCTTGTCTAGTTGCCGAGGTTGGGCTTCTCTCCCGATATCGATCGCCGTATCGATACTAATTTCATTGTCAGGAGAGTTGGTGAAAGCCTTCATTTTTTGGTACCAAGCCAACGCGGCTGTATTCTTGGAAATATCCTTTTTAAGGCCGACTTCCGTCAGAAACCAGAAACAATGATAAGCAGAGAAGTCTAGAATATTCGGTGTGTTACCACCGATAAACTCATTCGAGCTTAAGTTTTCTGATAGATAGCTTAGACCTTGCTTAATATGTTTGTTGGCTGATCTAGGGCTGCCGAGGGATACCGAGGCTTTGGCGCCCATTTCTATCCTGTCTTTCAAGAACAGAAGTAAATTCCATAAGCCTTTGTCTTTAGCAATACGTCGAAGTAATGATAAAGAGAATGCTTTATTTACACATGCAAAAAATAGCTTTGATTCAAGCCATTGTCTTTCAGTTAGAAGGCCTTGATTCAGAGCTTCGTTGGCTAACGATGGTTCGTCAGCGATAGCGGCGAGTTCATCAGCTATAAGGCTCGTATCACAAAAAATATCAGCTCCCACCTGTGCCACTGGTATTCTGTTATAACCTCCTGAAAGTAAGTCCAGTTTGCCTCGTGGCGGCGCTTCTGAGGTCAGACAGGAGGACCACTCTTGGTTGGTATAGCCAAGCATCGCTCTTATTTTTTCAGAGAAAGGAGACAGAGGGTAGTGGTGCAGTATTATGCTCATTGAAGATGTTCCAGAATAACAGGCTTAGTTGATATCCAGGCTATCTAAGCATAAAACTGTCTCGTGGTATAGTTCGCAATGCAAACTGCTGTATTTGGCTGTTGTGGCTAGGTGCTAGAACCAGGAGTGACGTATAGGCCGCTTCCGGAAAAACTGGCTCGATGACCTACATTGGTTAGCCTTAGTTTGTGTGATAAGGCTGCTACGTGTTTTGAGCAAGGTAATATGTTTTGAATATAAAGTGGTAATAAGCTCTGGATTGCTTTTTCTAATGAAAATCAGGTTAGTCGAAAGGCTGTTCTTGTTTCGTTGGAACTGAGAGTATGTGAATTATGTCGACTATCTATTCATGATATAAACGAATAACTCGAATATAGTTTGTGAATAAAATCCACTAATCTTTTAGGCTTGGACGGAATGTATGGTCGTTAATTTGACGAGGAGAGCGCTCTAAACTGTAGGGAGTAATAGGGGGTTAAGTCGTTAAGTAGAAGCACAAATAAAAACAGCCAGCTGACGCGAAGTCTAACTGACTGTATTTATTAGAATAATTGGTGGCTACACCGGGATTCGAACCTGGGACCCCATCATTATGAGTGATGTGCTCTAACCAACTGAGCTATGTAGCCAAAAGAGGCGCGTATTCTCTTGTTTTTACTGGAACTTGTCAAGCCAAAAATTTATAAAAAATACGCTTATATGCTATTGCTTAAACGTTGAAGCGGAAATGGATTACATCGCCATCTTGTACGATGTATTCTTTGCCTTCCAGACGCCATTTACCTGCGTCTTTGGCGCCGGCTTCACCGTTATTGTCGATAAAGTCATCATAGGCAATTACTTCGGCCCGAATGAAGCCTTTTTCGAAGTCTGTGTGAATCACTGCAGCGGCTTTAGGGGCAGGGTCGCCTTGCTTCATTGTCCAGGCGCGAACTTCTTTTACACCTGCAGTGAAGTAGGTTTGTAGACCAAGTAGCTCGTAGCCAGCTCTAATGACACGATCAAGGCCTGGCTCTTCCATGCCAAGGTCTGCTAAAAATTCATCGCGTTCTTCGTCATCCAGCTCAGCAATTTCTGCTTCTAGCTTATTACAGATCACGACGACTACAGCGTTTTCTTCTGCTGCGATTTCACGAACTTTATCTAGGTGAGGGTTGTCTTCAAAACCGTCTTCATCAACGTTGGCAATATACATTGTAGGCTTGATTGTAAGCAGGCAAAGCTCTTTGATAATTGCTAGTTCATCATCATTCAAACCAAGGCCGCGAACCGCTTTTGCTTCGTTCAAGTGAGGGAGTAGTTTATCCTCAAGTAGGCTCAGAGCATTCTTCGCATCTTTATCACCGCTCTTGGCTGTTCTGGTGAAACGCTTGATAGCCTTTTCTACGGTATCAAGGTCAGATAAAGCAAGCTCGGTATTAATTACATCAACGTCGGCTTGAGGGTTCACCTTGGCAGAAACGTGAACAACGTTTTCATCTTCGAAGCAGCGTACAACGTGAGCGATAGCGTCTGTTTCTCTAATATTAGCCAGGAACTGGTTACCGAGGCCTTCGCCTTTAGATGCGCCTTCTACTAGACCGGCAATATCAACAAACTCCATTGTAGTTTGGATAACCTTCGCTGGGCTGACAATGGCTGCAAGCTTGTCTAGGCGAGGGTCTGGCATGCCAACAACACCAGCGTTAGGTTCGATAGTACAGAAAGGAAAGTTTTCTGCGCCGATACCTGCTTTGGTAAGTGCGTTGAATAAGGTTGATTTGCCGACGTTAGGAAGGCCGACGATGCCGCAGTTAAAACCCATAATCTGAATCCCAGGCTGTAAAGTATAATTAGAAAAATTGGGCGCAAGTATACAGTAGGGTAGCGGGACAGTTAAGTATAAAAGATGAGCGCTTAGTGCTATTTTTTGTAATGCTGCTAAGGAATGCGAGTAATGGGCTTATTCTGCTTTAAAGCTATGGAGTTTTTGCATGGCCTTTTGCCAATCGCCACCAATGACTTCTTTCAGGTGCCTATCTGCTTCGTCGATACACGCAGAGAGTTGCTCGGCTTCTTTGGCTGTTGGTTTGCCAAGAACATGTCCGGTTACTTTGCTTGCATGGCCGGGGTGACCAATACCTAGACGCAAGCGCTTAAAGTTTTTGTTGCCGCCAAACTTCTCGATAATGTCTCGTAGGCCGTTGTTGCCTCCATGACCGCCGCCTTGTTTTAGCTTCATGGTGCCGCACGGGATATCGAGTTCGTCATGGGCGACGAGTACTTCTTCAGGGGAAATCTTAAAAAACTGGCAGATTGCCTGGACAGATTGTCCACTACGATTCATGAAGGTCGTCGGGAACAAGAGGTGTAGATCCTGGCCTTGAATATTAACTTTGGCATGAAGTCCGTGGAACTTCTTTTCTGGCTTAAGGTTTTGCTGATGTGCTTCAGCGATCTGGGCCAGAAAGATGGCGCCAGCATTATGGCGGGTGTTTTCGTATTCGGGGCCGGGATTACCCAGCCCCACAATCAGCTTGATTTGACTCATCGGAGCTTCTCTGACGCTATCAATTCATGCCGGATACAGAGAATTACTCTGCATCACCTTCTGCAGCTGCTTCACCAGCTTCGTCTTCAGCTTTACCCTTTGGAGTATGTACTGAACAAATTGGAAGATCGTGGTCAGCACCTTGCTGTAGTGCAGCAAGTGTAACGCCTTCAGGAAGTTTAAGGTCTGAAAGGTGAAGGATAGTTTCTGCTTCAACTTCAGTCATATCAACTTCGATGAACTCAGGCAAGTTACCAGGTAGGCAAATTACTTCAGCTTCAACCTGCTGGTGAGAGATCTTACCACCGCCCAACTTAACACCAACACAAGCGTCTTCGTTTGTGAAGTGAAGTGGAACGTGCACATGGATAGCTTTGTCCATATCAACACGCAGGAAGTCAGCGTGCATAACATCACCACGTGATGGGTGACGCTGAAGATCTTTCAGGATTGCTGGCTCTTCGTTGCCGTCTACACTGATTGTTAGAACGTGAGAGTAGAACGCTTCGTTTTCAAGCGATTTCTTGATCTCGTTTTCTTTCAGGCTAAGTGCGATAGGGTCTTTACCAGCGCCGTAAAGGATAGCTGGTACTAGGTTCTCAAGACGACGCAGGCGGCGGCTCGCACCTTTCCCCTGATCTGCTCGAGCTGTTGCGTTTACTACGAATGATGCTTCACTCATTTTTCTTTCCTCAAAGTTCACTAATATTCGCCCGCGACCAGACTAAATACCGTGAAGGTTAAAATAGAAAAAGCACCGAGGTGCTTTTTCCTGTACATCTATACCTGATTGAATCAGGTCTTAAGCGATTGTTTTAATTAATGTCTTAATCAAACAAGGCACTGATAGATTCTTCATTACTAATACGACGAATTGACTCTGCCAATAGGTCTGAAATTGTAAGCTGGCGGATTCTATCACAATTCATGGCTTTGTCACTAAGAGGAATTGTATCTGTGACGATCAACTCATCTAGTGATGACTTAGCAATGTTCTCGATAGCTGGGCCAGATAGCACGGGATGCGTAATGTAAGCGTAAACTTTCTTGGCGCCGTGTTCCTTTAGGGCGTCAGCAGCTTTACATAGGGTGCCAGCGGTATCGACCATGTCATCGATCAGTAGACAGGTTTTGTCTTCAACGTCACCGATAATGTGCATTACTTGAGAAACGTTAGCTTGAGGGCGTCGTTTGTCGATAATTGCCAGGTCAACATCACCAAGACGTTTTGCCATCGCGCGTGCACGAACAACACCGCCAACGTCTGGGCTAACAACCATAAAGTCGTCTTGAATGCGGCGTTGAATGTCATCAACAAGAACGGGGGTGCCGTAAATGTTATCTACCGGAATATCAAAGAAGCCCTGAATCTGGTCTGCGTGCAAGTCAACCGTTAATACTCGGTCAACGCCAGCGCCTGTGATCATGTCTGCTACCACTTTTGCGGTAATCGCAACACGTGTTGAGCGAACGCGTCGATCTTGGCGAGCGTAACCAAAATAAGGAACAACTGCAGTAATACGTGAGGCAGAAGCTCTACGTAGTGCATCAGTCATTACGATAAGCTCCATTAGGTTATCGTTGGTTGGTGCGCAGGTAGGCTGAATGATGAATACATCTTTACCACGTACATTTTCGTTGATTTCAACCGTGACTTCGCCGTCGCTAAATTTACCGACCTTAGCATTGCCCAGTGGTAGACGTAGTGCATCGACAACTTGTTGAGCCAGTTCGCGGTTGGCATTACCGGTAAATACCATCATTCTTGGCATGCGAGTTCAAGACCTCTTGAGTGTTTCGGCTTTCAGCTCTTTCAAGCAGTTTCCCGGGCTGAATAGTAAAAATACTAATACAGTAGTTTAGACCTCATCCGGAAGGTTTCTAGCTGTTTGCTTGATTGTTTTCTGAGCTGGGAAAATATGGCTGGGGTAGCAGGATTCGAACCTGCGCATGACGGGATCAAAACCCGTTGCCTTACCGCTTGGCGATACCCCAATAATCGTGTTGCTATTAACGAAGCGCTATCTTACGAATGGTCCCTTGCGAACCTTTTAGCTTCATCTAGCCTTTGAATTGCAGGAGAGAGATTGACTCCCTTGGCTATAAAGCCTTTGAATTTAGACTTAGCTTCATTCAAAACCTGTTTTGCTGTTGCCTCGTCTTTGACGATGCAGAAACAGCACGCTCCCGTTCCTGTAAGTCTAGCAATACCAAACTGGCTTAGCCACTGTATTGCCTCCTTGATTTGTGGGTATAGTTCTGAGATCAGTGCTTCGAAATCGTTGCGATACTCATCGCTAAGAAATTTCTCTGAACTGGTATCTAAACCATGTCCCTCAAGAGCGGGCGCTATTCTCTTCTTTGGCGTGTCTCTTGTCAACCTTTCATGCGAAAAAATTTTAGCCGTGTTGACGTGGCAATCGGGGGTCAATACAACGAACCATTCTTCGCTCATTGGAATTGGGCAGAGTTCATCTCCTATTCCTTCAGCCCAGGCGCTGCGGCCTTCAACAAAAACGGGCACATCGGCACCTATCTTTGCCGCTATTTTGGCTAATTGACATTCTTCGAGTTCAAGTCCCCATAGATGATTGAGCGCGATAAGTGTTGTTGCCGCGTTGGAACTTCCACCACCGAGCCCGCCGCCCATTGGTAGACTTTTTTCTAGATGAATCTTGGCGCCTAATAAGTGGCTACCTTTATCGAGTAGAATGCCTGCTTCTTTGAGTCTTTGTGCGGCGATAAAAATCAGGTTTTCTTCAGGAGGAATGTCGGCAATTTCCGGGGTGATTTCTATTTTTCCACTTTGATTGGCAGAAAAATGAAGCATGTCACCGCGGTCTAATAACTGAAAAACAGTTTGTAGCTCATGATAGCCTGGGTGCGATTGCTCAGGCCCTCGTCTGCCATTGATGTGCAAGAACAGGTTTAGCTTGGCTGGAGATGTCAGGCTTAAAGTCGGGTCCATTGTTTAATCGCTAGAATAATTCGCACCTTATCTCGTTCGAGCTTAATCTTTCCGGGCAGTGGAAGGCCGTCGATGAGGGTGTGTTTGCTGAAAGTTAAGTGCCAACCATTTTGTATTAGGCTGGCAGGGTAGCCCTGAGCGTCAAATTCTAACTCGTGTTGGCTGTCGGCAACAGGAATTCCTTTAACCCACCAGGGCAGTAATGAAATCGGAAGAGGAAACCCTAAAGCCTGATAGATCAAGAGATCTGGTTCATACGAGCTGACAGGCTGCTCACCGGCTTCGATAATCGTTAATAAATGAGGGTTTCCCTGTAGCTTGGATGCGCCAAGGCCGAAAAAGGTTGAGGAAAGGTCGATCACAAAGCTTGATTCAGCTTGGTGCCATTGATTGATTGCTACAGTAAGGGATTCTTCAGGTGTTCTTATGCCAATCTTGCCAATGAGTTTCCAGTTTCGGATGTTATCAATCTTTTGGGCGGTAAGAGGCCATTCAATTGGAGTTTCTCTTGATGTTTTGTGAGGTACGGTTTGTTGAAGGCTGGTGCATGCAGATAAAACGAGCGTCATTAGTATGAACAGCGCCCGGGTGAGGTGAGTGCTCGTTTTACTTGAAATGCCTAGAGCTATCATTACAAACTATTCTTTGGGCGCTTCGGGTGTTACTTGCTCGGTTTCGGGAGTTGAAGCTGAGCTGGTTTCTTTGTTAGTAGCTTGTTCATCTTCCGTGGGCGGATTCTCAATTATAATTAGTAATTCAGGGTCGAGTCTGTTGATGGTCTCAAGAAGTACTTCGTGTTCAGGATACTTCCGAAGAACATTGCTCCAAACATCTCGAGCCTCTGTTGTTTGATTTAGAGACCAAAGAACTTCACCCAAGTGTGCTGCGACTTCTCCATCCTGGAATTGTTGAAAGGCCTTGAACAAGAATACCAATGCTTCTTTATTTTGCTTAAGTCGATATAGTACCCAGCCCATGCTATCTAAAATGGCGGGGTTATTCGGCTTGAGCGCTAAAGCTTTTTGAATTAGTTCAAATGCTTCTTGAGTACGATCGGTTCGGTCGGCCAAGGTGTAGCCAAGTGCATTGATAGCAATCGCATTGTTCGGGTTCAGTTCTATTAGCTTTCTTAGATCTTGCTCCATTCCTGCCAAATCATCGTCTGCTTCTCGATTCATTGCTCGAGCGTAGAGTAGCTGGTCATCTTCGGGGAATGCTTGAATGGCGGCGTTGAGTGAGGCATTCATGCGGTCTGTTTCACCTGCACTAGATAGTAATTTAACTTCCAGTAGCCATAACTTAAGAGGGCTTGCTCCAGGTTTCTTTCTCAATTCAGCGAGTCTGTTTAGCATCTCGTCTTGCTGTTCGTTGTGAACCATTAGGAAACTTGAGCGCTCAAGAGATACTTCATAATGAACGCCAGCGCTTACTTTCTGGTAGAGATCGATAGCGTCATTGAAATTACCTTGGCTGTCAGCAATACGGGCTAAATAATAGTAGGCTTCATTAGCGTGTTGATTGGAGTCGATTAGCTGCTCGAAAGCTGCAGAAGCCTCTTCAACTTTTTTATTCTCTAGCATGACAATAGCGTGCGATAGTTTTAACCGCGATGCTTGGGGGTATTTAGTCAGTAGTGAATAGAATACCTCCTCGGCGTCATCGAGTTGTTTGTTTTCTATTAGCATTGTTGCATATAGACGACCAAGATTATGATTTGAGGGGAAATCGTCAAACTTGTCACCTGCATATTCAATAGCCTCTTCCAGTTGACCTTTATCATAGAGAACGTTGGCCTTGAGGACTGAGGCTGCTTCGAATTCTGGTGCGGCGTTTAGTATAGGCTCGATGATTTCAAGTGCCGCGTCGTATTCTTTCAAATTGCGTTGAGTGAGTGCGTAGCTATATCCAATCTCATGATTGTTAGGGTATTTTGCATATAAAGATTGATAAAGTAGGAGGATGGCTTCTTTATCTTCAAGAGGGAGGGCGCTTGAGCTGACTGCAAGGCCGTCTACTCGGGCATCACCGCCAAGCTCGATAATCTTTTCGATATGTTGCATGGCCTGTTCGTATTCGCGAGAAAGGGAATACTGATAGGTCAGAAGTTGATGTGCCGGAATGCTGTCTGGCTTTATATCAACCCAAAGGATTGCCATTTCCTTTATGGCCTCCATGTCTTTCATGTATTGAGCTGCATTTACAGCACGCTTAACAACACCTAAATCTCTTGTCATGCGCGCTTGTTGGATATAGTTAAGCAAGGTGATATTGAATTCTTGACGCTGGACAGCAACCTCTGCAACAAGCAGGTCGTAGAGCGTGTCTTTATTTAGGTCGAAATCTTGATACTCTGGAGATGTCTCAGATGAAAGCTTTTCACTACTTGCGGTGGTATCTGTCTCAGATTGCTTTGCTTTCATTAGGCTAGAGCAGGCGCTGAGTGAGAAAAGTGATGAAATTAATATAAGTTTGAGTAGTGCTTTCAATCTGAATCTCTTTTAAATAATTGAGGCTTGACGAGTTTTATGATGACAGATGGGTTTAAGGTGTCAACTTACCGTTCGTATAGTTTGGCCATGTGCTAGGGTTCATTTGTTTGAACTACTTTTTGTCGTGCTGTCGAGGCTTTAATCATAAAATAAGTGGCTTCTAGCTCTAAGAACTTGCTCTGTGTCATTGGCTTTCTATGTATTCTATTTGTAGAATAGCCGCTTTAAATCAAATTGCTTGGTATACATGTCGTTTTTGGCGTTTGGAATTAATCATAAGACTGCAACTGTCGACGTTCGAGAGAAAGTTGCGTTTGATTTACAACGTCTCGATATCGCGTTGGAGTCAATCAAAAAACTGCCGAATGTTAATGAAGCGGTTATTTTATCGACATGTAACCGAACAGAAATATACTGTGCTGGCAATCATGCAATTGATGTTGCGATGTTGCAGACTTGGTTGGCTGACTATCATTGTGTTAATTCAGAAGACCTCGAAAACTGTAGCTTTGTCTATGATGGTAAAGATGTGGTTGTTCATTTAATGCGTGTTGCTGCTGGCTTGGACTCTCTTGTTCTGGGAGAGCCACAGATTTTAGGGCAGCTGAAATCAGCCTATGCTTCAGCACAAGAATATCAGGCTGTTCAAGGGAAACTAGGTCGGCTCTTTGAACATTGTTTCTCTGTCGCCAAGAAAGTACGCACTGATACGGCGATTGGTGAAAACCCAGTGTCGGTCGCCGCTGCTGCCGTCAATATGGCTCGCCAGCTCTTCTCAGATTTTTCAGACAATACTGCTTTACTTATCGGGGCGGGTAAAACCACTGAGTTAGTGGCTAGGCACCTGAAACAAAGTGGTATTAAAAAGATCATAATTGCAAATCGAACGCTGGCTCGTGCCCAGGATCTGTCGAGTCTGGTTGAAGGTGAGGCAGCTTTATTAGGTGATATTCCAGATTTATTAATCGATGCCGATATTGTGATTGCGTCGACGGCTAGCTCCTTGCCTATATTAGGCAAGGGGGCTGTAGAGAGAGCTTTAAAGCATCGTAAGCACCGACCTTTCTTTATGGTGGATATAGCGGTACCAAGAGATATTGAACCTCAGGTAGGAGAGTTATCTGATGTTTACCTTTATACCGTTGATGACTTAAAAGATGTTATTGATGAGAATGTAAAAAACCGAGAAGGCGCTGCTCAAGAAGCTGAGCGGATGATTCTTGAGGGAAGTGAATATTTTCTTAATCGTCAGCGTGTTTCTTCAGTTGGTGATAGTTTGAAACGCTTTAGATCACATGCAGAGACGCTTCAGCAGAAGGAATTAGAGCGCGCTCTAAATGCCTTGCGTGGAGGTGCGGACGCCGAACAGGTAATTACTCAATTATCTAGGGGCTTAACGAATAAACTAATTCACCATCCTACGATTAGTGTTAGACGAGCAGCTGAAGATGGCAAGAATGAAAAAGCAGATTGGTTGTTAGATTTGTTTGGTATCGAGTCATTAAGTGATTAGTTTCTGCATTATTATGTGTTGCGCTTAAATTTCCAGTTCGAACATATTCGTAAATCAAATATATAAGAATTTTAGCTATAAAAGATCCAAGGGAGTCTCTATGAGCGATATAGATATTGAGTACTTGCAGCAGTGGGTAGGAAAGCAAGAAACCAAAGAAGATGATATTAGTCTTTTTCAGGCGCAAGCTTTGGCTGCGGCACTTGATAACGAGACTCTACCCGAGAAAGGTGATGCCTTACCTCCATTTTGGGAGTGGATGTATTTTCTGCCAACGCCAAAAGCCAGTGCAACAGGTGTTGATGGGCACCCGGATAAAGGTGGCTTTTTACCCCCTGTACCACTTCCTCGCAGGATGTGGGCGGCCGGTGAGGTTGAGTGTCATAAGGCTTTGATTATTGGCCAGCCGGCCTCTCGATTATCGACGATTGAATCTGTTGAACTTAAAACGGGTAGTACCGGCGTGTTGGTTTTCGTTAATGTTCGCCATGATATTTCACAAGCGGGTGAGCTGTGTATCAGCCAGGTACAGAATATTGTTTACCGGGAGCAACCAACAGAAAGAGCTGAGTTGCCACCAGGCAAGCCTGCGCTTTCTGAAGCCGATTTTTCGCAAGAAATCACGCCAAACCCAGTGTTGCTATACCGCTACTCGGCGCTGACTTATAACGGCCATCGTATTCATTATGATCGCGACTACGCGGTAAACGAAGAGCTGTATCCTGCCTTGGTTGTTCATGGGCCATTGCTGGTGACTTTATTGTTAGAACTTAAACGTCATAATATTGCCGATAAATCTTTGAAAACCTTCAAGTTCCGAGCGGTTAGACCGACGTTTGATACCTCGGTGTTTACCGTGTCTGGTAAGCGGGATGGCGATGATTTATCCCTATGGTCTGCTGATAATGATGGTTTTACTTGTATGACAATTAAAGCAAGTTTGGCCTAAGGATTCGTGAGCGAGAATAAAATGAAGAAATTAGACTACCCAGGCTGGCGTACGGCCTTGTTTATCCCTGTGCACATTGAGAAATTCGTCGCCAAAGCGCATACGCGTGGTGCTGATGCTTATATTCTGGACTTGGAAGATAGTGTTCCGCTAGAGCAAAAAGCAGAAGCTCGAGAGTGTGTGGTCCCGGCTGCGAAAACGGTTAGCCAGGATGGTGCTGCTGCATTGGTAAGAATCAACCTTGATGAGCGCTTTGCCATGGGCGATGTTGTCGCGTCGGTCAGTGAGCATGTTAGCGCGATTGTAGTGCCAAAGGTTGAGTCTGCTGACCAGTTACGGAAGTTCGCCGCTAAGATTTCTAAATTGGAACAGGAGCGAAATATTCCTCAAGGGCATACAGCGATTATTGCAATGATTGAGTCGGTTGATGCTTTACCCAAACTGGATGAAATCGCCTCAGCAGACCCGCGTGTTGTGGCGATGACTTTAGGCTCTGAAGATTTCTCGGCGACAGCTGGCATGCAGCCACTTCCTCAAACCTTGTTGCTGCCAAATCAGATGCTGGCATTTGCTTGTCGTCGTGCCAACATTATGCCTTTGGGTTTTCCAGGTTCGATAGCTGACTACAGCGATATTGATGCATTTACTGAAACGGTTAAGTTTGCCAAGCAGCTAGGTTTTGTAGGAGCCTTCTGTATTCATCCTAAGCAAGTAGAAGTCATTAATGCAGTATTGACGCCTAGCGCGGAAGAGGTAGAACATGCTGAAGGTTTGCTTGCAGCATTTGAAGCAGGCTTGGCTGCAGGCAAGGGAGCTGTTGAATATAAAGGCAAGATGATTGATTTGCCGGTTGTAGAGCGGGCAAGAGAATTATTGAGAAATGCTAAAGCTTTAGCATAGCCGACCTCTTTACTAGTGAGGGCTTGCTTATAGTGAGCCTCTTTCTAATTACTTAAAATATTTTTGATAAACCGTCTGAGTATATCCGCTTTCTTGTAAGTGCTTTAATGCTTGTTGGAATTGATAAGCAGCGGAGCCTTTATGGGGACTGGTTTTTTGATTGTTAAAGCCTAAAGCGCTGTTTTTATCAAATCTGCTATTTTGTTGTTGCTTAAAGTGTTTTGAATTAATAGAGAAGGCCGCTTTTAACGAAGAGTATTCCTTCTCAATTGCATTTGGGTGAAGCCGAAGGCCAATGTCACTAAACTGCTTAATGCGGTTTCGTTTTAAGTAATAATCCAAGATATCTATATCATATACGTAGAAATTACCTCTACCTAGTTTCAGTGCCTGAATTGCTTTATCAATAGGCAACTTGCCCATTTTCTGAATGCTTACTTGAGGAGCACCTTTGGCATATTCAGCGGAGCTACCTCCTAAAGGGACAAGCAAAGTACCTTTCGCCTTCTTAAAGTCTTTTATTTCGAAGTCTGTAATGTCTGAGACTAAGGCTTGTTTCGATAGAAAGCCATTGTCCAGCCAATATAAAAACTGTGATCTTTTTTCTGAAAAACCAGACGAGGGATAGAAATCGATATCACCTTCTTTAAGGTGATGATAAACACGTTTTTTAGGTAACCTTACGATTTCAAGTGAGAGTCCTATCATCTCTGCTGCTTTAGAGAAAAGTTCTCGGTATGCACCGCTATTATCATTTTTGTTGCCGATATAGGGCGGTTTGCTGCCTTCTTTATAGCCAAGAATGATAGTAGATTTATTGTCGGGAGAGGTAAGCGAAGTTTTTTCTTGTGAATAGCTAAGAGAGGCTTGTAAAGAAAGAAGAAAGCTTAGAATGAATACCCATCTTGTTGGATGTTTCATTTGTGCCTCCTTTTAGTTAGCTGCTTTGAAGCTGAAACAATGCGAGTAGCTCACTACTCGCATTATAGGCTTATCTATACAGCGTCACTACCGGTTTCGCCAGTACGGATTCGAATCACTTGCTCAAGTGATGAAACAAATATCTTTCCGTCGCCGATCTTTCCAGTATTGGCTGCATTTGTCATCGCTTCGATAACTTTATCTAGCATATCTTCACTGATCGCTACTTCTAGTTTAACTTTTGGTAGAAAGTCTACAACGTACTCAGCGCCACGATACAACTCTGTATGACCTTTCTGGCGACCAAATCCTTTAACTTCAGTAACTGTTATACCCTGAACACCGATTTCTGATAGTGCTTCACGTACATCATCAAGTTTAAAAGGTTTGATTATCGCAGTAACAAGCTTCATTCTATTCTCCGTTATCTTAAAAAGACTCGTAATTGTTCTGTTACGAGTAGTTATATCTCACTATAGTTGTTTATTCATTGATGCCAAGCAACTCAACATCAAAAATTAGTACCGAGCCAGCCGGGATGGCGCCAGCAGCTCTATTTCCGTAGCCAAGTTCGCTCGGAATAAATAATCGGGTCTTCTCGCCAACCACCATAAGTTGCAGACCTTCAGTCCAGCCTTTGATAACTTGATTCAAGCCAAAAGAGATAGGTTGTCCGCGAGCTACGGAACTATCAAAGACAGTGCCATCAGTTAAGGTGCCATGATAATGAACTTTAACTTTATCGTTTGCAGTAGGGTGGGCTTCTCCCGTACCGGCTTGAAGTACCTTATATTGAAGACCCGACTCGGTTGTGACAACGCCTTCTTTGGTCATGTTTTGGGCAAGAAACTCACTGCCTAATTGTTGATTCTCAACGGCTAGCTTTTTGTTTTGATTAGTGCGGTGGACGATGAATGCTGCAAGTGCAACAACAAGTATGACAACAATGATTTTTAACACGGGTGATTTGCCTTTTATTAAATCGGTATTGGAATGAAATAGATTCTAAATGATTCCCTGATCAAGTGCACATGCCATTGCGCCACCTAATTCCGAGCAATGGCTCTCAAACTCTTTTTGGTAAGCGCCTTTTAGTAAAAGGGGCTCCTGTACCCATCGCCACTTAAGGCCAGTGGTAATGGTTTCGAGAGCACGAATTGTACCTGTGCCATCATGACCGGCTCTAATATACGCGGCACAGGGTAAGCCTTGTTTCGCTTCTAAGCATGGGTAATAGCAACGGTCGAAGAAATCTTTGAGGGCACCACTCATGTAGCCTAGATTCTCGGTAGTGCCGAGTATAATGGCGTCTGCACTTAGTACATCTTCTGCTTGTGTTTCAAAAGGAGTTTTCGACTTGAATTCAACTTGCTCAAGAGCTTGGCTGATGACACCCTGGCACAGAGCTTGTTGTAGGGCTTGTGTATTTTCAGACGGGCTGTGGGCGACCAAAAGGAGTTTTTTCATTTCGCTTTGCTTGAGATACAAAGCTTAGGGTAGGAGTGGATTACTCATACCCTAGCCCTGTCTATTGGGTTATGGGTATGCATTCTCTACTGCAGACATTGCAGCGTCGACATCGCAGCTATGTCCAAGTTCGTTAAGCACCGCGCCTAAAGAGCTAACGCAGTAATCAACGTTTTTACGATTACAGCCATTGCCCATTAAGCCGATTCGCCATGCTTTGCCAGCAAACTTACCTAGCCCTGCACCAAGTTCCAAGTCGTACTGGTTAAGTAGTGTTGATCTAACAGTCGCATCATCAATACCTTCTGGAATCTTCACTGCATTAAGTTGAGATAGGCGAATATCTTTAGGCACTAGCATTTCAATGCCGAGCGCTTCTAGACCAGCAACCAGTGCCTTATGGTGCAGCTCATGACGTTCCCAAGCGCTTTCCAAACCTTCTTCTTTAAGAATTAATAGCGATTCGTGTAGTGCATACAAACTGTTAACTGGCGCAGTATGGTGATAAGTACGCTTAGCACCTTCACCCCAATAGTCCATGACCAGGTTTAGATCGAGGAACCAGCTGTAGTTCTTAGAGCTTTTGGCTTTGATCTTTTCAATTGCTTTAGTGCTAAAACTGACCGGAGAGAGACCTGGGATACAAGATAAGCACTTTTGAGTGCCTGAATAAATTGCGTCTATGCCCCAGTCATCAACTTGAACATCAGAACCGCCTAAAGAGGTGACGGCATCAACGATTGAAAGACAGTTATGTTGTTGAGCTATTGCACATAAGGCTTTTGCATCAGAGCGAACACCGGTAGAGGTTTCAGCGTGAACAAAAGCGATCATTGAAATATCAGGATTTTCTGAAAGCTTCTGGTCTACTACTTCTGGCTCAACAGCTTCGCCCCACTCAAATTCGATGGCTTCAACCTGAGCACCTGCGCGAGTCGCGACTTCTTTCATGCGCATGCCAAATACGCCGTTAATGCAGACAAGAATTTTGTCACCCGGCTCAACCATATTCATAAAGCAGGTTTCCATACCAGATGAACCTGGTGCAGATACCGGAATCGTAAGTTCGTTTTTGGTTTGGAAAACGTACTGAAGAAGAGATTTTATCTCATTCATTAGCGATACAAAGCTAGGGTCCATATGACCGATGGTTTGCTGAGATAGTGCTTTAAGTACTCTTTCGGAAACATCTGACGGGCCAGGGCCCATTAAGATGCGGTTTGGAGCGTGAAATGATTGCATAGTTCGGGTGCTGCCTGTGTTACTGGTTAGTTCTGTATTATTTTATTAAAAATATGAAGATGCCAGTATAGACGCGAGAGTATGACAGGGCGATGTTTATGCAGCTAAAAAAGAAAAAATGTACAAACAATCACATTATCTGTGACTGGATGTACATTTTTTGCAGTGCTGTTTAGGTCAATAGAGCGGAAATTAGACTAGCGAGCGCGCTTCAAGCTGTTCTTGGTGAAGTCACTATCACTTAGCCCGGTAGAAAACTGAAAATTGCTCCAGATTAAGTCAGTGCTTTTACCTGTCTGGTGATTCTGCATCTTCATCACATTCGGGCGCCAGTATTGGTCAAGATATTGATTGTAATCACTAGAGTTGAGGGTCTTTAGTAGCGCTTTTTTACGGTCATAAAATTCAATTTTATGGACGCGGTATTCACTCTGGTCGATCCAGGCAATTTGGCTTGTGTAGCCAGAGTTTTTATCTGTTGGGAAGCGTTTAACAACAAAGCAGGTTTCTGTGCCACACGCTTCGTCTTTTAAGTACTCATAGCTATACTTTTCAACTTCTTGTGAGCTTAAGTCTTCGAAGGCAAACTCACTTCCCATGAATGGGCCAGACTTGTTTTTAGACGCGATTCGCTTAACACGCTTTAGTGCTGGTAGGAATAACCACTGATCATCCGCATCAACTTTGTGCGAGAACGTCAGTAAAGCAGTACCACGAACAGTTTTAGGCTCATCAAATATGGTTAAGCCTTTGTCACCATCATTTTCGACTTCGAGGGATTTTACGCGCAAAACACGAACACTTTCTTCACCACGTTTGTTGCGTAAGGTCATCGTCATGTCAGCAGTAGAGTCCTTCCAACCAGTGTTTCGCTTATCAGATTCAATGGCGATAGCTAAACCTTTTTCTTGAGGTGTTTCTGCAAAGGTGTTGCCTGAGAGGCTCAAGGCAGTAAAGCAGGATAATATCGCGATGGATTTCTTTACACCGCGAGCAGAAAGGTTAGATAGCATGGATATTGTCCTCGGTCTTGTTATCTTGTTAGTTGGCACTGCAGCAGCATCATTGAGAAACTATATGATGATGCTAGAAGCTAGCGCCTATTAGATACGAAAATGTCGATTAGTTAAACTGAAATCCCTTACTTCGTTTGGAACGGTACTTTCCATGAGTAGAAAGTAGCACTATCAGTTTGTTGAGTTACCTTTTTAGGTGACTTAGCCATTTAAGGGTGCTCTTTGATCTAGGATACCTTGATCATCGATTGTTAAATCTTGCTTAGCTTTTTTACGTTTACTTCCAACCAAAAACAGTAAAAGCGGTGGAAGGAAGAAAAAATCAACAAGTAAAGCGACAACGATGGTTACGGCCGTCATCAGTCCCATATCGGAGTTCATAGAGAAGTCGGATATAGCTAATACAGCAAAGTTCGCAAATAGAATAAATGTGGTGACCAACAGCGCAACGCCAACTGTACTAAAGGCATAGCGAATCGCATCCTCGGTAGATAGCTGATTCTCTCGCTTGGCACGTAAAAATTTACTTAAAAAGTGAACGGTGTAGTCGACGACGATCCCCAAGGTCATTCCGAATACAACAGATAGTCCAATACCGATTTGTGCAACGGTCATTCCCCAAACACCAAAAGCAACTAAGGCCGGAAGGAGATTGGGAAGTAGGCTAACAAAGCCGTAATATGCAGAGCGTAAACTGAAAGCCAACACAACAGAGATAATGATTAAAGCGATAAATGTACCTTGTAGCATGGAGCGAATGTTATTCTGACCAATATGAGCGAACATGATATCGCTACTTATCCCGTGGGAAAATTTAAGGCTAGGAATATTTTCGGAAAACCAGCTCTGAGCACGTTCTTCCAAAGCGAGAAGCTCCGAAGTAGATGTTTTCGCTAGATAGCCTGTTAAACGAGTCTTGGCTTTGTTGATGTCCACTTGATTGTTCAAGTCGAGTCCGTAAGGGAGTGACATTTCATAAAGTAATAAATACTGTGAGGCGAGCTCTGCATTATCAGGGAGTTTATATGCGCTAGGGTCATCACCATGCATATTTTTGTTCAGACGCTTCATGACATCAGTAAAGGTCGAGACGTGTTGAACTTCTGGTTGAAGCTTTAACCAGTTTGCTGCCTTTTCAAGGTTTGCCAAATACTCAGGCTCGTTGATTCCACCTTCTTCCTCGGCTTCAACAATAAAGGATATGTAGCCTAAGCCGGTGAGCCTTTCTCTGGTAAAATCAGCTGCCTGTCTTTGTCTCATTGGCTCGTCAAAATACTCGACCCATACGTCATTCAATTCGTTTTGAGGTAAGAAAGAAATGCTGCCAGCCATAATAACCATTGTGCCAATGAGTAGACGTTTAGAGTGTTTGATGACCCAGTTTGATAGCGTAACTGTCCAGCCGCCTTCTTTATGCTCGCGTGATTGAACTCGGAATGGCAGAAGCATAATGAGTGCAGGCAGTAGCAATACAGAGAATCCCCATGCACCAATTACGCCTAAGGCGACAATATTTCCTAAGTCCCGGAAGGGAGGGGAGTCGCTAAAGTTCAGAGACAAGAAACCAATTACGGTTGTGACACTGGTTAAAAAAACGGGTTGCTGATTGATACGTAAGCTTTCGATAACAGCCTGAGCCTTGGTTTTCCCTGACTGCATTTGCTGGAAGAAAGATGCCAGGATATGAATCGAATCGGCGATTGCTAGTGTCAGAATCATTGTTGGTGCATTGGCGGATGCGGTGGTGATATCCATACCCAGCCACGCAGAGATACCAAGCGCGAATAGGATTGAAGTAATAATGACAACTATGATGGAAAAGCTACCTGAGAAGACCGTAATGATGCTCCGGCTTGCAGCAAACATGTAGATCGCAATGCAGGTGATGGCGATCAAAAATGCTAAGGGGACGATATGCGATAAGTCATACATCGCCGCATCTTTGAAGGCATTGTCAAAGATGATTTGTCCGGTCACATATACAGTCAGGTCGGGATACTTTTGATTTAAATGAGCTTGAATCTCGTAGGCTGCAGCGGCTACTTCGGGTGTTTCTTTACTAGGATCCAGCCCAGGCATTTCCATAGAAACGTTGACGCCGGTAACATCGGCGTTAGCGGCGATGAGGCGCCCGGCAATTGAGGGCTCATTGAGTGCGACACTCTTTGCGTACGCAATTTCACTGCTCGATAAATTGCTTGCATCTGTAACCAGGTTGTCTACCAAAAGGTCATCGTCTTCTGCAATAGTGTGTTGGTAATTGGTAATAGAGTCCACGCGTATTGAGTAGGGAAGTTGCCAAGACATTTCGGTAAGCTCTTCAATGATGCTTAAAGTCTCTCGAGTAAATATATGGCCATCTTGGGGGGCGAGGACAAACATGACGTTGTCACTTTTTGTAAAGGTTGCCTGTAAATCTTCGAAGGCTTTTAGGTGGGGATTATCATCACTAAAATAAATCCGGTAGTCGGAGCTAAATTTTGTTTGCGGTAAACCTGTGGCGGCAAGAAATACCACAAGCAATGAGGCGAATACCACCAGTAAGCGAAACTTAACAAGAAAATGGCTTATGCGTTCAATCATAGCGTAACCTACCTAATGTTTCTATTGCCGCAGAATGCCTGTAGCGAGCATGATAACTATACTTAAAGGTTGTGACCGGCGGTCATGAATTTAGAATACTACGCTTTGAACAGTGTGAATACAATGAATAAAGATATTTGAAGCTAAGAATAACTTTTCTAAATATGGAAAAGTAATAATGCTAATGGCTTAATAATGGGATAATTGCTGTGACGGAAAATCTTCTTATAGGTCTTATAGTATTGGCTTGAGAAAAATAAGTTTCGATCCTTGAAACTTTAATAGTGGTCACTAAGTGCGAGGGCTAGCGACTAACAGAAAACGAGTAGAAAACTTTATATGTTGCGTACAAAGGTGATTATCTGGAACGTAGTACTATTCCATGGCTATTTCCTTTTGCAGACGCCCCCTCAAGCGAGTCAAACTCTTCATTTGATAGGGAGTTTGTCCAGGCAATTACTGCGTGGCAGGTGCCTGCTTCAAGCGCGCGTTTGCTTAATTCTATCGCCGATATAGATTCAGATGAGCGAAGAATCATAATTTCTTCCATTGCAAGCCCCTGGTGTTGTTCTTGCCACTTTTTGAGCAGTTGAATAGGCGGGTCAATCCAGGCAAGCCAGCGTTGTTCCTGATTTAACTGGCTCAGCATAGGAAGAACCATTTGAATGCAGTCAGCCTTATCTTTAGCGATGATAATTTCCGTGACATTTGCTGCGACATGCTCAGTCTGCTCGTTGCTTAGAGAGGCGCCAGAAGTTGAAGAACTTAAAGGTTGAGCAGGGTAAGTTAGCTGTACCGGGCTTTGGCCAAATTGGTTAATAGTATTTAGGTCGTCAAGATAGTCTGACTCATAAATAGATAGCTGCTTCATTGGATACCCTCCTTACGGATAACGCCTACGCCCAGACCTTCAATTACTACATCTTGTTCTCTCAGGTCGATCACGATGGGATCAAACTCTTCATTCTCGGCAATAAGCTCAACGATGTGTTTGTTTTTATTGAGACGTTTAACCGTTACTTCTTCGCCCACTCTGGCAACGACTATTTGCCCATTTCGAGCTGTTTCGGTTTTATGGACTGCAAGCAAATCTCCGTCGAGTATGCCGATATCCTTCATGCTTTCACCTCTTACGCGTAATAAGTAGTCAGCAGAAGGAGAGAAAAACTCTGGCGCAAGTGTGCAGTAGTCTTCGATATTTTCCTCACCTAAAATCGGGTTACCAGCAGCGACT
>NZ_LWFZ01001412.1:0-756 GCF_001635225.1 Oleiphilus sp. HI0086 | reverse complement strand
AACTTCTAGGAATAGCGGCTTCACCTAAGTATAGCGCTGAAGTCATTACCCGAGACAAAGTCGTTGGCGGCGAACGAGTAGAAACAAGTTACATACGAATCCAACCTTTAGAGCCTTTAAACCCTAACAAGCGCTACATTGTTGCACTGACCGATGAAATCAAAGATACCGAAGGAAAGTCTTTGATCAAACACCCTGGTATAGCCAACTATGCTGCCCTCGCTGATGAAAATCGAGAACCCGCCAACCCTCTCCTTGACGATGTGCAAGCTCAAATTGATTTCTGGGAAAAGGTTACCGCGAGCTATTTAGGCAACCTAACCAATGCGGCACGCCCAGATGATCAGCAATTAACTGAAGACAACATTGTTTTTACAAGTGGCTTTACCACTTCTAATGACACAAAAGTTGTCGACTATATGGTAGACCCTACCGAGTGGGCAACGAATACGGTTAAGACTCTTGTGACAACTGGCGCAGCAAAAGCGGCAGTTGATGCCGGCGCAGAAGATTATGCAACCATTAAAGGCGCTGTTGATACAGCAATCAGCAACTGGACCGCAGAGAGCTTCAATCCAGCTTTAGCAGGGTGTGATACCTATCCTGCTGGCGATGCACGCTTTGCATGCGCCGGTACCGGTATGATCACTGCAGCAAAAGCAGGTGGAATGTCTTTTCCTGAGCCCGCAGCCGATGATAGCGTAGCTTTCGACACACCGCGAGACCTAAGAACAGTATCAGCATTTATTACCGATG
>NZ_LWFZ01001411.1:0-1010 GCF_001635225.1 Oleiphilus sp. HI0086 | reverse complement strand
GATAGAAGCTCAAGTCGATTTACCAAACGATCAGGCTTCCTATTTAATGCATATACCTCTGGAAAAGTCCGTGAATGTTCCTCAGGACATAATCAATTTAACACTTCGTTTAGGTGAAACAATCTGGCTAGAAAATGCTTGCGCTGACGGCGAGTTTAAAGAGGATGCTTATATATCGAAAGCAAGGTCAAAGTCGGTATTATGTTTGCCAATTGTTTACCGAAAATCTCAAATAGGCGCTCTGTACTTAGAGAATAACTTGAGTACAGGGGTCTTTACCGAGCAGCGCATGAGTGTGATAAAAGTCTTACTGACACAGGCTGCTATATCGCTTGAAAATGCGCGTTTGTTTAATGAAGTGACGGGCCTGAATGCTAGTTTGGAAGAGAAAGTAGCCCAGCGAACACGAGATCTGGACCAGGCTAATGTTGAATTAGCCTCAGCAAATAAAGAACTGGAGTCATTTAGTTACACTGTATCGCATGATCTAAAATCACCCTTACGCATGATCAAAGGCTTTAGTGATATCTTACTTGATGATTACGCCTCGCAGCTTGATGAAGAAGCGCAACGGATATTGGCGAAAGTCGTTGCCGGTGCCAAGTCGATGGAAGACTTGATTAACGGTTTGCTGGACCTGTCACGAATGCAGCGAAAAGAAGTAAAAAGAACAGACCTAAACTTAAGCGAAATTGCTGACACAGTAGTGGCCAATCTGCGCGATACCTATCCCCTGCGTGTCGTAGATATTTATATTCAGCCAGATATGAATATCAATGGTGATGCCAGAATGATGCATTCAGTCGTTGAAAACCTGATAAACAATGCCTGGAAGTACAGTAGCAAGACAGAATCTGCAGAAATAGCATTTAGCTCTGCTTTGGTAGAGGACGAACTCGGAAGAACAGAGCGCGTGTTTAAGGTTAAGGACAATGGTGCAGGTTTTGATATGTCACATGCCGGTAAGCTCTTCTCGACCTTCCAGCGATTGCATAACAAAAGTGACTTCG
>NZ_LWFZ01001410.1:0-1688 GCF_001635225.1 Oleiphilus sp. HI0086 | reverse complement strand
GAATATTTCTGCTGAAGGTGCGCTGCTTAAAGTTTCTGCGCAAGAGCCTAAGGTTGTTGTTGAGATGACTGAAGAGCAGGCGCGTCATTTTAGTCAGTATTTACTGAGGCATGCTGAACACTCGATACGTGGTACTCAGTCTGGTTTTATGCCTTTGGCTAGGGTTGCAAGTGTCAATTCTGTTGGAATATAAGCTGAGCTTGGAAGTGAAAATATCATCATGTTAATTGATTTGAATAAGCTTAATACTAAAGTTCTTCTGCGTGGGTTGTTGCTACTTTTTTGTCTTGTCGGTGCGCCGCTCTATGCTCAAGGCGCCAAGGAGGAATGGATTTATCAGTTTCCAAAGGAGCGCAGCGCCTGGGAAGCAATTGATTGGTTGATGTTTATGCAACAAGCCTCTGTAGAGCAGAACTATCGTGGACGCTTTATGTTCTCGAGAGGTGCTATGTCGAGTACCATGAGTGTTATTCACCAGTACGAGAAGGGTCTTGAGAAAGAGCGCTTAAAGCAACTCGATGGCGAGATGGGCGAAATTGTCCGTGATGGTGAGCGGGTAATGTGCGTCTTTCCGAATAACAGAGTTGTAGAGGTAGAAAACAGTCCTCTTTCCAATAACTTTACTAATAAGTTTGTTGGTTTTATGCCTGGTAAGAGTCATTACTCTTTAGTTCTTAAGGGGAAAGAGAGAATGATAGAGCGTTCATGTGTTGTGGTGGAAATATCTGCCAATGACGATGAACGTTATAGCTATAAGCTATGGATAGATGAAGAGAAAGGCCTGCTCCTAAAGTCTGAGTTAATTGACCAAGAGCATAAAGCCTTGGAGCGTTTCCAATACACACATGTAGAGTACCCAAATAATATTGACTCGACCGTTTTCGATGTAATGGGGGCAGGGAAAGCGATTAAGCATGAAATGATCAAAACGGCAGACAAAGGTATGTCCTGGTCGCGTTCCCTGATGTGGCAAGTTGAATTTTTGCCTAATGGCTATGAAAAGATAAATGGAGAGGCAAAAGAAGGTGAGCATGTAATGGTCTATAGTGATGGCCTGGCAACCTTCAGTATATTTATCGAGTCGGTTGATAAGGGAACTATGCCTGAAGGTGCGACACAGGTGGGTGCAACAACTGCCTATTCAACTGATCACAGTGTTGATGGTCATGACTATCATGTGACGGTTGTTGGCGAAGTTCCTGCTATGACTGCAATGAAGGTTGCGAAATCAGTCAAACCGATCATGTAAGGTTAGTTTAATGATTAAAGAAGAAGCTATAGTCATTGCTGATGACTCAACAACTAATGGGCGTATATCGGTTCGTATCGATAGAAAAAGTGCCTGTGAGAGTTGCCAGATGAAAGCGGGCTGTGGCCAAAAGCTAGTCAATGATAGTAGCCAACGAAAATGTATTGAGTTTGAGCTTGATAACGAGTTTGATGTACAAGTAGGGGATTATGTAACCCTCGCAGTTCCAGAGAAAACTTTCCTGCAGGCCTCCCTCGTGATGTATGTGCTTCCCTTGGTTTTAATGATTCTTTGTGCTGTGCTTGCGGAAAGTTATTTAGCCTTAAATGATGCCGCGACCTTGCTGGCGTCCATTTGTGGCTTTGGATTAGGGCTTTATTTGGCTAGACGTTTTGCTAGCGAGCATAAAAGTGATCCAGACTTTCAGCCACATATTGTA
>NZ_LWFZ01001409.1:0-982 GCF_001635225.1 Oleiphilus sp. HI0086 | reverse complement strand
CCTATCAAAAGGTCCTAGACTTTCTAGACTGGGCATCAAGCTGTCTCTTCGACTACTGACCCGACGATCCAAGCTAAGGTCATACCCTACTTTGCCCGCCATGACTTTTCGTTTTTTGCCAATATTTTTACTTACAGTTCTCTTTCTGCTTGAAGTGTACATTTACCACCTCCTCGCTTCCGGGTGAGAAGCGCTAAGCTATTCACCTATTAGTCTACGCCTAAATTCGACACCCCATTAAATTGTTTTGTCATAGTAATTCTGTGTTCATAGTTTTGAGTTATTAGTGAAGCCAGCGCGGCCGAAGGATCTGCCTACAGAAGTCGACTTACCTCGTGCCCGTAGGCAGAGGGTTCCACCCCTCGCTGATCAACCCCGTGCTAGCCCTCGTGCAAGCCGTAGAAGGATCTGCCTAAATGAGTAATGTACTGCTTGAATCAAGTACTCCCCCGCTAAAAAAAAGGCCGAGCAGTGGATCACTGATCGGCCTTTGCATTCCCTTTAGACTATGCGCTAGAAGTCTTCCCAGTCATCATCATCGTTTNAGTTATCACCACTGTATTTGATCACCTGATCTTCTGTCGGAGCAATACCGGTATCCATCGGCACCGAAGTCGTTTGCTGTGGAGCTTGGCTGACAGAAGGAGTCGGTGCAGGCGCTGATGTAGGTGCTGAAGCAGGCGCGCTAAATATTGCGGCCTGGTGATTCCCCACTCTGAAGAAGCTAACCATCTGATTCAAGGCTGATGCTTGCTCACTCAAAGCCTCACTAGAGGCACTTGCCTCTTCAACCAAGGCTGCGTTTTGCTGGGTCATATCATCCATTTGCATGACTGCTTGGTTAATCTGCCCAATACCATCATTCTGCTCGGCTGCTGCCGTGGCAATTTCTTCTACTCTTACAGCAACCTCTTCAACTGACTTCACGATATCCGCAAGTGTCTGGCCAGAATCATTTACAAGCTGAGAGCCCGTTTCAACC
>NZ_LWFZ01001408.1:0-1134 GCF_001635225.1 Oleiphilus sp. HI0086 | reverse complement strand
GTTGATTCCGCAGTCGTTGTAATGGTCTGCGACGTGCCATCCGGAAAGGTCACTTCGATATCCTGACTCGCATAGCCATTCACAATTCCTGCTTGTGCTACACCAACATCCGTTGCACCGTTCGAGTTAATCGTTGTGCCACTCTGAGTCAAAGCTTCTTCTGAAGAATCCAGATTCAAAGCTGCTTCGACATTAGTTGATCTTGATGGAGGCAGATCATTCGCATCAACAACCAGATCACCCAGAACTCCCGATACCGTCCCACCTTCATCAGCCTGAAAGCCCTGGACACGCATACCCGTGTTATTGACCATGAAACCATCTTTATCCACACCTAGCTGACCAGCACGCGAATATTTGGCCTCACCCTGATCACTAAGCACGAAAAAGCCATTTCCGGTAATTGCTAAGTCCAGGTTATTGTCAGTAAAGCTTACGTTACCCTGACCAAACATCTGTCGAATATTTTGTACTGCGACACCGTCTCCCGTTGAGGTAGCCCCCCTGCCGAAAAAACTATTGGAATAAACATCACCAAACTCGGCACGCGAACGCTTAAAACCAACAGTACTCGCGTTCGCAATGTTATTACCCGTAACTTCCAAGTCCGTGGAGGATGCTCTCAACCCACCTAATGCAACGTTAAACGGCATACTACACCTCTCTTCTGATTCTTTTTGTCGTAATGATTACAATTATTTCGCACGCCAGACACATACTCATGCCTAGTTAATCTCTCTAACATCTTCTAAAGGAATAGCGCCCATACCGGCTAAGTTAAGCGAAATGGCACCACCAGTCCCGATCGATACGCTACTCACATTGGCGGAAAGCAAGGTCGTAATTTGACTTACATCTCCTCCTTGATTCGATTCAGCAGCGATCGTGTAATTGTCATAGGGCATCTGCTCCCCCTTGCTATTTGTTCCATCCCACGAGAATGGTACAGAACCGGCAAGTTGTTGCCCCATATCCACCTGATTAACCAACTCACCAGAACCGTTAAAGATACTTACCTTTAATGAACCTGTACTGGCTTCAAGATCAACCAATCCACTAATTGTTCCGTCTGCCGCCATGGGAGCTTCAGTACCTGGCACCAAAACCGTTCGCCCAACCATTGCAGAAGCCTGC